>NZ_LRTR01000792.1 GCF_001550375.1 Streptomyces europaeiscabiei
CCGCCGCTTCCAGTGGGGCGCCGAGCAGCAGGGAGTGGGCCTCCCAGAACACCGCGCCGCAGCGCGCGCTCTCCGCCGCGGCCTCCGCGAACAGGTCCGCCGCCGCTGCCGTGTCCCCCTGTGCCAGCGGCAGATGGGCGCTGCTGCGCAGCGCGGAGGCCCGCTGCATCGGCAGCCCCAGTTGTTCCGCCTCCTTGCGGGCACGCTCGGCCCAGCCACGGGCCTCCTCGGACATACCCGTCAAGAGTGCGGACGTGACCAGGATCTCCAGGTAGAGCGGCCGCATCGACGGCTGGATCCGCTGCAGTTCGGGGCCGCCCGCCTGGAGCATCGCGTCCCGGGCACGGACCGGGTCGCCGGCCATGAGCGCGGCCCAGCCGAAGATGCACCAGGCCGTGGAGGCCCACCAGTCGACCCCGTTACCGGCCGCGGCCACCGCCTCCTCGGCGACGGCGAGGGGGCGCGGATCGCCCGGCGGGCAGCCGGCGACGAGCGCCGCGGCCTTGCTCGCCAGTACGAACGCGAGCAACTGGTCGCTGCCGATCCCGCGGGCGATGTCCTCGGCCCGGTCGGCGAGTTCCAGCGCCGAGGAGACCCGGCAGGTCTGGACCCGGACATGGGACAGGCACAGCAGCAGATGGGGCACGACATAGAGCTGACCGCTGCGGCGGGCGATGTCGAGACCGCGCTCGGCGTGCCGCTCCGCGTCCGGGTAGTGCTCCAGGAACGCCTCCGCCCAGCCGAGCCGGGCCAGTGGTTCGCACAGCGCTGTGAGGTCGTTGTCGGGCAGGGAGTCGACCAGGGCGGCGGCCTGCCGGGCGAGGCGGTGCGCCGCGGTCATGTTGCCCTCGTACGCCTCTCCCAGGGCGGCGACGGCGAGGACGCCCGCCTCCTCGACCTCGGCGCCCGTGGATCGGGCCGCCGCGAGGGCCGCCTCGACCTCGGTGCGCACCTGGGCGTACGAGGTGTCGCTGTCCAGGGGCGCGGCCGAGCCGAGCTCCAGGCCGAGCCGGACGACGTGGCCCGGTGCGGGGCCGCGGGCCAGCTCACGGCGCAACAGCGCGACGGCCTCGGTGGAGCGCCCCAGATGACGCTCCACCAGCGCGCACAGGACGACCGCGCGCACTCTGAGGTCCTGGTCCTCGCCGGTGGTCGGGCCACCGGGGGACCGCTGCGGGGTGGCGATCAGCTCCTGGAGCAGGTCGCGGCTCTCGCGCAGGCCACCGCACGCGGCCAGTGCGCGGGCCCGCCTCAGGGCCAACGCACGCCGCCGGGCGGCATGTTCCGCAGTGTCCGGAAGGTGGCGGAGTACGACGTCGAGCCAGTGGGCGCAGCTCGCCGGAGCCGTTCGGGCGGTTCGTGCGGCGGCCTCGTCGAGCACGGCCACCGCTGCCGGGTCCCAGCCGGTCAGCGACTGTTCCACATGGTGGGCTCGCTCGGCGGCCGAGGCGCCGACGCGGGCCAGTTCCTGCGCGGCGAGTCGGTGAATCTCGACGCGCCTCAAGAAGGGCGTGCTTTCGTGGACGAGGGTCCGCACGACCGGATGCCGCAGGGTCAACAGGCCTTGCGGGGCGGAGCGCAGCAGGTCGCGGCGGGTGAGAGCGTGGACGTCGTCGGTGAACGCAGTGCCGGAGCGGCCGGTCACCCGGCTCACCATCGCCGGGGTGGCGTGCTCGCCCAGTATCGCCACGGCCTCGACGATGCCGCGGCGGGAGGGGGCGAGCACGGCGAGTTCGTCCAGCAGCAGGGTGCCGAGCCCGGGCGGCGCCGAGGACTCGGGCGTCGTACCCTCGCGGTGGGCCTGAAGGAGGGTCAGGAAGTAGAACGGGTTGCCCTCGCTCGCGGCGTACAGCGCGGCGGTCTCGGCGGGCGGCAGGCCGGGGCCGGCCAGTTCGGCGCAGTCGCGTGCGCTCAGCGGTCTCAGGCCGAGTCTGACGACCGTGCCGGTGTCGAGTTCTCGGGTGAGCCTGGCGGCGAGGGACTCGGGACTCTGGCGGTCACGGCGTGTCACGGCCAGGACGACGGGGGCGTGCACGGGATGGCGTACGAGGTGGTCCAGCAGCTCCAGTGACGCCGGGTCCGCCCAGTGCAGGTCGTCGAGGGCCAGCAGCAGCCCGGACGGGGCGGCGAGCCGGGTGAGCAGGACGGCCGTGGACCGGTGCAGTCGGAAACGGTCGACCGCGCCGCTCCGCTGAAGGAGGGGCGCCACCGCTTCGGTCTCCTGGAAGCCGTCCAGGGCGTGCGGGTCGAGGTGGGCGAGCGCGTCGGTGAACACCTGGAACGGCACCCGCCGCTCGTACTCCGTGGCTCTGCCGCGCAGTACCGTCATTCCGCGTCGGCGCGCCCGTGCGCAGACCTCGCCGAGCAGCCGGCTCTTGCCGATGCCGGCCTCACCGGTGATGTCGACGAGCCGGGAACGGCCGCTGTCACGGAACTCCTCGCCCCTCGCCGTGTCGCGCGCGTCGCCTGCCGCACGGTCGAGCAGCGCCTCGAACCGGGCCAGTTCGACGGAGCGGCCCAGCAACGGAGCCCCGTTCCCGCCGTCCCCAACTACCCCGTCCGCTCCCACAGTTACCCCCTCGTCTTTACATTCCCCCCACACACGCCATTCTCTCCTGCTGATCGTCGTAACCGCCGCGCCGGCGAACCGGAACGGACGGATCTCACAGGGCGAACCGCCGGTCCCGTGGCTTCCCTTCAGCGGTCGCACCAGGGTTGGCTGTCCTGGCCCATTGGTCTCCAGTCCCTCTCGCCGAAGCGACTGCCCCATCCACGTCCGAGCGAGTCGGCTGGCTGGTCGTGCCCGAGACTCACCCCCGTCGGAGTCGTGTGGCCGAGTCTGCTGGTCCGCATGCGCGACGATTCCCGCTACGGGCCCGGGGGCGGCGTTCCTCCGGTGTCGGTGCTCGCTGGATTCGTCAGGATCGCGCTCGCGACAACATCGGAAAGGTGATCGGAGCGTGGGGCGAGTGAGGGTTGATCGCCGAGCCAGGCGAGCGCTGCTACCAGCGCGAACAGCTCGGTGCCATCAATGTCGGTGCGTGCTGCGCCTGCGGCCTGGACACGGGTGAGGAGCCGCGCAGTCGGTCGCATTCCTGATGCCGGAGGAGTCGCGTCCATCGCCGGCCGGCACATCACCGTCACCGTCACCGTCACCGGCGGCAGCGGTCCGGCGGCATGGCGGTGGAGCGGTCGTCGGTCGCAAGGCGGCGCGCCGCTCATGTCACGCCCTCCCCCTCCCAGCGCACGCCGGGTGGCCGCTGTCGCCGTGCGCGCCCGTTGGCCGACAACCGAGCACGAGCGAGGTTTGATATGGCGACGACTGCGGCTTCGGCTGGGGAGGCGGCCAGGTCACCACAACGCCGGCGGGAGAGGTGAATCTCGACCCGGCGGAGCGGCTCGCCGTCCAGCAGACGCCGGCACGCATTGCTTCGCCCTGGAAGGCAGGCATAGATCTCGGCGCTCTTCGAGTTGCGACGCTCTGTGATCACCGGGGAGACCTGTGCCTGTACTGCGATCATGGATGACCGGTCCTCTCTGGGGTCGATGCACCGCCTTGCCGCCTGGGCGATCGAACTACGCGCAGACCCATCAGCTGGGCTGCCACCCCCCACACATCAGCGACCGGGTCGTTTAGGACGAGATGCTGCATCTCCTGGGATCCGGCCGCTCCTGTCGGGCGATCGCCGACACGACCTGCTCGGCCACCACGATCCGCAGCCGTCGCGACGAGTGGATCCGGCTCGGCGTCTGTGTCAAGTGCGGGTCAGGCTGCTGCTGCAGTGGCGGCGCGGTGGCGTTGTGCGGCTGCGGGGAAGAGGTCGAAGGCGCGGTGGCCGAGTGCGTCGACCTCCTGCGGTGGGAGGACGTGGGAGTTCCGGAGCGAGTCGATGTTGCGTTTCATGTTGTTCTCGTTCGAGCAGGGGACTCCGGCGTCGGCGCCGTAGACGAGGTGGTCGCGGGGCACCCTCGTGACTGCTGCGGCGAGGTTGGCGTCTGTGCCGGCCGCGGCGGTGTCGAGGTAGAGCTTCGCCAGGTCGGTGCGGATGTCATCGGCGGTCAGGCCCAGCGGGTTGAAGACGTACTCCTCCGCGCCGAGCAGCCCGAGGCGGCCGGAGAGCGCGGGCAGGGCGCCGCCGCAGTGGGCGAGAACGACCGTGAGGCGGGGGTATCGGCGGAAGAATCCTGTGTAGAGGAGGTCCACGACGGTCCGGGTGGTCTCGAACGGCAACTCGAGCAGGACAGCGGTCTGCCGGAACGTGGGCGGTACGGCGCTCGGGTGGATGAACAGCACGGCCGAGCGCCGGTCGAGTTCCTCCCACACAGGCTCCAGACGCGGGTCGCCGAGCGGGACGCCCGACCGGCGGGTGGTCAGCAGGTAGCCGTCGGGGTGTGTTTCCGTGTCGCCGCGCGCGATCTCGGCCAAGGCCGCGTCCGGGTCGTCGGTCGGCAGGCCGGCGAGCAGGCCGAAGCGGCCGGGGTGGTCGGCGACGAGCTGGGCGCCGTAGTCGTTCCAGGCGCGCAGTTGCGGCAGCGGGGAATCGACGTAGGCAGTCACGCAGCCAATCACGCAGTTCCACGTCGCGAACCAGGGCGAAGACCGACTCCCCGCCTCGCACCGCCCACTCAGTGGCGATGTCCGACTTGGCGGGGGTCGGACAATGGGCCGACGCCCTCTGCCGACCCCGCCCTGACCGCAGACGTGCTCTATGACGTCTTGCAGGGTGCACTCATGCGATGGCTGCCCCAAGAGGCAGCGCCGCACGGGGCGTTCACAGCCGAGGTGGACGCGGCGATTGCGCTCGTGCTGGCCGGGTTCGCGAGTGATGCCGGGCGCGCATAGAAGAGTGACTGCGACAGATCGGCAGGCGGAGACACACGCACCCGGCAGCCGCCGGAACGCGACGGCGTGTCCACGTACTACCTGGCCATCAACCACAGCGGGTGCGGGGGTGCGGGAACGGCGAGGCGGCTTCCTTGGCGACGCGGCCAGGTCCGCGCCCACTGCGCAAGGTGCAACCGCAGCCCTCCTCATCCCAGCCCGAGAAGAAGTTATTGTGATGTGTCGGGGGTAGCCTGGCTTCGAGAGGGATTTGCTGATGGAGCCATCCCACACCCGGGTCCTGGTCGAGGCGGCCTACGCAGCCGGAGCCGGTGACCGGCGCGAGGCCGCGATGACGGTGCTGAGGCTGCTTGAGCCGGTGACTCATCACGATGCCAGCGCCGTCCTGCTCTGGGACCCGATGGCCCGTGCGCACCGCGCGCTCGCTGTGGTCACCTACGGTGATGAAACAGTTGCTGCATTGGGTGACCGCTATGCGGCGAGTGCTGAGAACCGGCTGGTCTGGGAGCGGCGCCTGCCGATGCGGATCGACGACGTGCCGGGCGACTACCGACGGTCCCCGATGTACCGAGAGGTGCTCGGACCTGCCGGCTTCGCAGACGGCATGACCGCCTGCCTCTTCTCGGACAGCGGTGTGTACACGGGCATGCTGCATTTCTCCGCGGCGGGGCGCGGCGCGTTCCGTGATGACGCGGCCGAACTCCTCGGAGCCCTGGCGCCCGCGCTGGCTCAGATGTGCGATGTGGCTCGGCGGCAGACCACGGGGTGCGCCATACCGCCGGGAGCGAACGCCACCCTGATCGACCACACCGGCCGTGCCTGGGCCGTCGAGTCGTGTGCCCCGGCGCTGGCGCCCACGCAGCCCGAGTTCACCGGCTTCCTGCGTCGCTTCACGGCCTCGGCGCAGGTCGCCGCCGCCGGGCTGCAGGCGTCGAGCGAAGGGTGGCTCGCGCTGCAGGTCCTGAAGGTGGCCGATCCGCTGGGCCGACCGGAACCGGCCGTACTGGTGCAGGAGCTTCCTGCGGCCGGTCTGCCCCATTCCCTCTCGCCGCGCGAGTACGACATCCTGAACGGGATGGCCGCCGGGTTCTCGAACCAGCAGCTGGCATCGCAGCGAGACGTCTCCCTGCGCACGGTGACCACGCACGTGGAGCGGATCCTCCACAAGATGGGACAGCCGTCGCGGGCCGGCGCGGTGGCGTCGGCGCTGCGCGAAGGCATTCTGCGCCTGGACCGCTGACCGCCGCTGTCGGTAGAAGTACGTATTGAGCCACACGGTGGCTGAGCATCATATTCGAGGGGAAGAGAAGCCCGCGCCGAAGGCGGTCCCCACTCGCCGAGCCGGCTGCTGCCCGACCCCCGCGTCCTATCCCGCTGTCGCCGCCACGGCATCGACAGCCGAGCGGGGCTCGTTCATCCCTCAGGAGGCCCGGCCTTGAACGCTCCAGAAGCTCCGAGAACAGTGTCCGAAAGACCCGGGGTCGCGGACGGCGACCGCGATCGGCTGCACGAACTCGGTTACGAGCAGGAGCTCGCCCGCACGCTCAGCCTGGCCGACGTTGTCATCTACGGCCTGATCTACATGGTGCCGCTCGCCCCCGTCGCGGTGTTCGGCGTCGTCTACAACATGTCCGCCGGCGCCGTCGCCGCGGTCTACGTGGTGGCCGCGATCGCGATGCTGTTCAGTGCCGTCAGCTACAAGGAGATGGCGGTCCGGTTCCCGGTCGCCGGCTCGGTCTACAGCTATGTGCGGATGGGCAGCAACCGCTTCCTCGGGTTTGTCTCCGGGTGGGCCATCCTGCTCGACTACCTGCTGCTGCCCGCGCTGCTGTGCGTCTTCGCGGCCAGCGCGATGACCGGAGTGGTCGCCTGGGTGCCCGCCTGGGTCTGGGTGGTGGTCTTCGTCGCCGCGACCGCCCTGATCAACATCATGGGCATCAGTGTCACCGCGACGATGAACAAGATCTTCCTCTATATCCAGCTGGTCGTGCTGGCCGTGTTCCTCATCTGGGCAGTCGTGCTCGTCCTCCAGGGCCGGGCCCATCTGTCGCTCAGCCCGTTCGTTCCCGCCGACGGCGGCTCCTGGTCCCTGGTCCTCGGTGCAGTTCCGGTCGCCGCCCTGAGTTACATCGGGTTCGACGCGATCTCGACCCTGAACGAGGAAGCCGAGGGCGGCGGCAGGACCGTCTCCAAGGCCACCATGATCGTTCTTTACCAGGTGACCGCGCTGTTCGTCGTGCAGGTCTTCGTGGCGGGCCTCCTGGTCCCGAGCGGGACGGAATTCGCCGACGGCGACCCGGTCAACAACGCCTTCTACAACGTGGTGGGCACGGCCATGGCGGACTGGTTCAAAACGGTCCTCCTGCTGACCGCCGCCCTGATCGCGATCTTCGCCAACACCATCGCCTCCAACGCCACCTCCGCCCGTCTGGTCTTCAGCATGGCCCGCGACGGGCAGCTGCCGAAGTTCCTGTCACGGGTCAGCGACAAGCGCCAGGTCCCCCTCAACGCGATGATCTTCATCGCGCTCCTGTCGGTGGGAGTCGGCATCCTCGGCGTGGAGCAGTCTGGACTGCTGATCACCCTGGTGACCTTCGGCGCGATCACCGCCTACATCCTTCTCCACGTCAGCGTCTTCACCCACTTCGTCGTCCGAGGCCGCAGCCGCAGTGTTTTCGTCCACTGGGTCTCCCCGATCCTCGGCGCCGTGCTCCTCCTGGTCGCGCTGTGGAACGCGAACTCCGATGCCAAGATCGTCGGATCGTGCTGGCTCGTCATCGGCCTCGGCGTGGCGGCGTACTTCAAGCTCACCGGCCGTGCGCTCGGTGGCTCCGACGCCTGACCACACTCCCGCGTACCGCCGGGCAGCACTCGGCATCGGCCCGAGACCGTCACCTCGAGGCGCGCCTCAGTCGCGGCTGCCCGGGGCTCGCGAGCCCCCTCAGCATGAGAAAGGCACCCTCCCGTGAGCCCATCGTCCTTGTCCCGCCGCACCGCAACGGTGTCCCCGCAGCAGGAGGTGAACTGATGCGCACCAGTGCAGACCGCTCGGCCGAACTGCTCGACATCTTCCGTCTGCGCAGCGAGGAACGCCTGCGCAAGGAGTGCACCGACGAGGTCGTCGCTGCCCATGAAGCGGCTCCGCTGGGACCGCACGACGACCGTACTCAACGTGTGCTGCGGGCGCTGCGCAGCCTGCCCGTCTCGGGCAAGCACATCATCTTCTCCGAAGGCCCCGACGGGCCCTGGCGCGTGGCGCAGATCGTCCTGGGCATGCCGGGCAACCTGCTCCTGACCCAGCAGTCCTTCGAGGACTACGAGGACGCCATGCGGTACATCTTCACCGCGCGTGTCGCGGAACTGCAGAACTAGAAAGAAACGAGGAGGGTCATGGCACTCTCGAGCGGCCGCGCGACGACCCAGAACGTCTTCGGCTACACCGATCGCTTCTCCGCCCGTCCCGGCGAGCAACTGTCGTTCCACATCAGCTGTGAAGGCCCGTCGACCTACGACGCCGCCCTGGTGCGCCTGCGACACGGCTACGACGGGCAGGCCGGGCCGGGCTTCCTAGAGGCCGAGGTCCCCTCCACCATCGACGGGACGTACCCGGGGCAGTACTACGCCTGCCGGCCCGGCTCCTACGTCGAAGTCCCCGACCCGAAGGGCCTGCTGGCGAACCCCGACGCGCTGGTCGTCCGCGCCGCCGTCTTCCCGACGCTTCCGCGCGACAACCGCTCGGGGAGCCTGGGCGCCTATCGGGTCAGCCAGAGCTCGGTCGGCTTCACCGGCGAGCGCCAGGCGGTCATGGGCACCTGGGACGAGGCGACCATGACCGGCTGGGCCCTGCTGCTCGATGACGGCAAGCCGTCCTTCGTATGGAGCGAGGGCGGTCAGCGGCGGACCCTCACCCTGGAACAGGAGCTGACGGCCCACCAGTGGTACCGGCTCGAGGTTGAACTGCCGCGGTCGGCGGGGCAGATCACCCTGCGCCAGGCTCCCCTGGACCACTGCGCGGACCGGGTGGCACCGGCCGCCGCAGCCGCCGTACCCGAGCAGGCGAGCGCCCCCGCCTCGGCGGCCTGGACGGCTTCCTCGATGCCGTTCCGTATCGGCGCGCTGGCTCGCGCGGATGGTGTCCGGCTGCTCGCGGCAACCGCGTTCAACGGGAAGATCGGTGGCATCCGCGTCGAACGCGCCACCGACGACGCCTGCAAGGCGCGCGAGCCGGTGGCTGCCTGGCACTTCGGCCGCAGCCGGCGCCCCGACGGGCTGCTGCTGTGGGACGTGGTCGACGAGGGCCCGCACATGCTGCACGGCCGCTGCGTCAACGCGCCCGTCCGGGGCGTCACCGGGCCCACGTTCCAAGGTGTCGTGGAGGACTTCCGGCTCGCGCCCGACGAGTTCGACGCCATCCACTTCCACGACGACGACCTCGCCGACGCCCAGTGGCCCGCGGCGTTCACCTTCGAGGTGCCCGAGGACCTGCCCAGCGGCGTCTACGCGGTGCGGCTGCGGGCCGAGGGCATCGAGCAGCACGTGCCCTTCCTCGTCGGGCCGGGCCGCCGGCGCAGGGACGTCGCCATCCTGTTCCCCACGGCCACCTACCTGGCTTACGCCAACGACCGGATCGCCTTCGAGGCGGACGGCATGGAGATGCTCCTCGGGCACACGCCCATCGTCCACAAGGAGGACCTGGTCCTGCAGGACCACCCCGAGTTCGGCCGCTCCCTGTACGAAATCCACAATGACGGGTCCGGCGTGGTGTTCGGCAGCGTCCGCCGCCCGCTGATCAGCCTGCAGCCGCGGTACCGGGCCTCGTTCGCGAGCGAGGGTCCCTGGGGCCTGCCCGCCGACCTGTCCCTGGTGCACTGGCTGGAGACGGCGGAGTGCGAGTTCGACGTCCTCACCGACGAGGATCTTGACCGGGAAGGCCACGACCTGCTGCGCGACTACCGCGTCGTGATCACCGGAAGCCACCCCGAATACGTCACGCGGCGCGAGCTCGACGCCCTCGAGGAGTTCACCGCGAACGGCGGCCGACTGATGTACCTGGGCGGCAACGGGTTCTTCGCGACCGTCTCCTACGACCCCGACGCCCCGCACCTGATGGAGTTGCGCCGGGCCGACGGCGGCACCCGCCCCCACCAGTCCCCCTTCGCCGAACGCCGCCACACCACCTCGGGCGAGGCCAGCGGCCTGTGGCGCAACAAGGGCAAGGCCCCGCAGCGTCTGGTCGGAGTCGGCATGGCGGCCCAGGGCTTCGACCGCAGCACCTACTACGAGCGCCTCGCGGACAGCCAGGATCCGCGGGCGGCCTTCGTCTTCGAAGGCGTCGGCGAGAACGAGGTCCTGGGCGACTTCGGCATCATCGGCGGCGGTGCGGCCGGCGCCGAGATCGACTGCTGGAACCCGGCACTCGGCTCGCCGCCCGGAACCCTGGTCCTGGCCACCTCCGGGCCCTTCTCCGACAACTACCTGCTGGTGACCGAGGAGATCTTCGAGATGCTCCCGGGGATGGGCGGAACCGAGCAGCCGGCGGTCCGCTCGGACATGGTCTACTGCGCGCTGGAGGGCGGCGGCGGATTCTTCTCGGTCGGATCCATCGCCTGGACCGGATCGCTGTCCCACAACGGATACGACAACAACATCGCGAAGATCACAGACAACGTACTGCGGCGCTTCCGCGACGAGAAGCCGCTGGAGTAGGCCACCCGCTGCCGAAGGCGCCCCGCTCCGCGGGCGGAGCGGGGCGCCTTCCTGAAACCGGCTGCGCAAGTCCCGGCTGGCACTGCCCACACGTGGGGTCCCACGTCCGGCGCGCTGCCGCGCCGACGGCGGAACACGGCGCTGCCGCTGTAGCTGCTTGAGCAAGCTTGCGGGTGCGGGGAGAGGGCGTCGCGTCGATCTGGGGCAGTGCTGTCTCGCAGCCCTGGACCGCGGTGAGGACGCCGTCGTCGTCGCCCAGCGCGTTCGCCGCGCGCATCCGTACGCGCCAGGCCACCTCGCGGAGCGGGTCGATCGCGGTCGCCTGTTCGCGCAGGCGGACGGTGTCGCCGTACTGGTGCAGTTGCAGGGCGGGGTCGGCCGCCGCCTCGGCGAGGAAGCGCTCCGTCCTGCTGAACAGGGAAGCGTCCGGGAAGGGCGGGTGGGCCATGTCGCCCCTGTGTGGATCCGCGCTCAGGCCGTGTCGGGCCGGCTTGCGCGAAGCCACGTCCAGCATGGGACATGAGAGAGGAGGCACGTCATCCGCCGGCGGTGTCCTCGGTCTCCCAGCGCAGCAGGTCGCCCGGCTGGCACTCGAGCACCTCGCAGAGTGCGGCGAGCGTCGCGAAGCGTACCGCCTTGGCGCGGCCGTTCTTGAGGACCGCCAGGTTGGCGGGCGTGATCCCTACGCGGTCCGCGAGTTCGCCCACGGACATCTTCCGCCTGGCCAGCATCACGTCGATGTCGACGGTGATCGGCATCAGATCACCTCGTCCAACTCGGCCTGCATCTGCGCCGCTTCGACGTCGCGTGCGACGGCCTGGGCGAGCAGCATCCGCAGCACGAGCACGATGAGCGCGACCCCCAGGATGGCCATGCCGATCCCAGCCATGATGACGGTGACGCCCGGGTCGTCCCGCTGGCCCGGCGCATTGAGGGCCGTGACCGCGAACCACATGAGGGCAGCCGCCACGATCGCGCCGATCACGCCGTCCACGTACCGGAAGGCGGCGTGGGAGAACACGGTTCCGCGTCGCACCATCGTCACCAACCGCCCTACGCAGACCAGGGCAGCCTGAACCGACACCATGCCCAGGATCGTGATCACGCGCAGCGGGGTCAGCGGGAGCGACCCGTCCTCCGGGTCGTTCGCCAAGGCCCACACCATCCCTGCCTGTACGAACACGGTGCCGGCGAGCATCACCACGAGCACGGCGCGCAGCGCACGCACAGCCAGTCTTCCCATGACCCATCCTCCCATCGATTTACGATGGAAATCTATCGAGTGTCGATACCTTAGGCAAGGGCTGGGACGGAAGGTGAGCGGCGGGACGGTCGACCGATGGAGTCTGCGAAGTCGAACGAGTGCCTGCTCCGTGGCACCGGGGTGGGCGCGCAGAGCTTGGTGGGGCGCCGGCTCACACGTGTCGTCGGGTCGTGGCACCTGTGCGGCAGTGATCATCCAGCGGGCCCGCTGGATGTGGGGCTGATCGATGACCGGGAGGCTGAACGGCAAGCTCTTCGCCCACGTCTTCAACTGGCCCAAGGGCGGCACCCTGCAGATCCCGGCGGTGTACAACACGATCAACCGCGTGTACCTGATGAACAACCCCGGTACCAACCTCAGCTACTCGGTCAGCGGCGGGCAGATCAACGTCAGCGTGCCGGGCAGCGCGCCCAACGCGAACGACTCCGTGGTCTGCGTGGAGGTCAACGGTATGCCCGCCGTCCTGGCAGGCGGTGTCTACCGGCTGCCCTGCGCCCAGAGCGGCAAGGCTCTCGACAACTCCGACATCGTCAACGAGGGCAGCCCGATCATCCAGTGGACCCCCAACGGCGGCGCCCCGCAGCAGTGGAACATGACCAAGGCTGGCTGGGAGGCCCCGGGGTGGCGCGCCTGGGCGCCCCACCCCGGCTCACAGCAAGCAGACCGTGCTCACACCCGAGGACTCTTGGGCGGGAGCACGGGCGTTTCCGGCCGGTGGTCCCGTCGGCTGCGGGACCACCGGCGCTCGCGTCGAAACCGCTGCAACGCGCTGTCGGCCGAAGAGCGGCGGACGTCACAGAACCCGTGCCCAGCGCTGCGATCCGGCCGCTCATGTCCCAGGTACCGATCTCCGAAAAATTGGCGGCAACCTTTTCGCGACCAGCGGCAACTGAGCGGTACAGGACAGGACCCGACATGCTCTTCGAACGGATGGACATGCAAGGAACACGGCAGGCCGCGCGGCAGCGCAGGAACAGGCGCCGGCTCTTGGTGGGGAGCACCACGGGGCTGGTCGTCACAGGTCTTCTCGTCTGCCTGGTCATGGCGATGCAGCCGGACCGCGAGGACAAGGACGGATCGGCCGCGGCCACGTCCGTCGCCAACTCCCAGGCGACCCGGCCGCCGGCATCGGCAGGGAAGAAGAAGTCCCCCACACCCTCCCCGTCCGAGGTCTCCGGGTCCCCGTCGACCAAGGCCAAGAAGCCGAAGAAGCCCTCCACGTCGCCGTCGCCGTCGCCGTCCCCGTCAACGGCCGCCCGACGGGAGGCGCCTGCCGCGCCGGCCTCCAGCGGACGGATACGCCCGCAGGTGACGAATCAGGGAGTCGCCACGGTCTACAAGGCCGGGGTCGGGGACGGCGCCTGCTCGTACGGTCCGAGCAGCGACATGATGATCGCGGCGATGAACACCACCGACTACCAGATGTCCAAGGCCTGCGGGGCCTATGTGCAGGTTCGCGCGGCGAACGGCAACTCCGTCACGGTCCGGATAACCAACGAATGCCCCCTGCCCTGTGCGCCCGGCCAACTCGACCTCAGCGAACAGGCCTTCGCCAAGCTGGTCCCCGTCTCGACCGGCCGGATCTCGGTCACCTGGAGCCTGTTGAGCCCCAGTTCGGTGGGCACGATCTCGATCCGCTACAAGATCGGGTCCAGCCCTTACTGGTGCGGTATCCAGGCGATCGGCCACCGCAACCCCCTCGCTCGGCTGGAGGTCAGCACCAGCGGCGGCTGGCGCCAACTGGCGCGCACCGGCTACAACTACTTCCTCTCTCCCGACGGCAGCGGGTGCGGCAAGGCGATCAGGATCACCGACATCTACGGAGAACGACTGACCATCAACGGGATCGCCCTGCGGCCGGACGCCGTCCAGTCGACAGGGCTCCAGTTCGCCCAGCACTGACACGGTCGCCGACACCGGGCCCCTCCGAACGGAACACTCGGAGAGGCAGCGGTCGGCTGGTCGGCCTCCGGCCGCGGCGGTGTTCGTGTGTCAGGCCGCTGACACCGCCGTGGACCAGGCGTGCCGGATGCTCCGGGCTACCCACCATCCGCTCCCAGTACCCCGAGCCGGCCGTAGCCGCCGGCCGCGACCAGATGACCTATCGCGGGTTCCTGGGGTTCCTGGCCGAACTGCTGCTGTCCGAATGCGACGACCGGGCCCGGCGCCGCTCGGAACGCCGGATCAAGGCGGCCGGCTTTCCGCGCGAGAAATCGATCCGGCAGTTCGACTTCGACGCCAATCCGGTTATCGACCCGGCCGCCATCCACACCCTCGCCAAGTGCGACTGGGTCAAGAAGGGCCTGCCGCTGTGCCTGATCGGCGACAGCGGAACCGGCAAGTCGCACCTGCTCATCGCGCTGGGCACCGAGGCGGCGATGCACGAGTACCGGGTGAAATACGTGCTGGCCACCAAGCTCGTCAACGAGCTGGTGGAGGCGGCAGACGAGAAGCTGCCGGCCAAGACCATCGCCCGCTACGGCCCCTACCGTCTGGCCGCCACCCGCGCCCGCGCCGAACAGAAGGCCGCCGCGGTCGCCGCGGGCTGAAGACGACGGCGCCGTCCTCCGGGGCCGGGCACGTCGGCGCCCTTCTCCAGGCTTCTACTTGCCGGGCAGTACCGAGCGGTCCAGCGTCGAATCGCTTCTCCTTTTATCCAGTGCTGTCAAGTGTCTCTACAGGTCAACGGGTTGAAGCGATGTAAGGCAAGTTAGACAGTACGAGTGGGCTTCGCTCGGCCGAAACCGTGGAGGCGTTGATCGTCCATGGCGGGTACAGGGGAGGGGTGGCGGTGGCCCTCACGGACCCGACCGGGTGGGGAGACCTGTTCACGCGCGATGTCGCCCGGTAGATGCCGGATAGGTCGGGGCCCCACCTCTCGCGACGGGTTGATCAGTCCTGCGCCACGTTCGCCGCGGTCACATTCTCGATCACGCGGCCGAGTTTGGTCTTGGCCCGGGCCAGGTCCTGGATGCGTGCGGCGATGCGGTCGCGTTCGATGATGAGCTGGTCGAGCATGGCGGGGGTCGCGACGCCGGTGCTCACGCACGGCAGGAGTTCGACGACGGTACGGCTGGAGAGGCCGGCCGCGAAGAGGTCCTGGATGAGCTGGACCCGCTCCAGGGCTTCGTCGGGATAGTCACGCTGCCCACCGGGCGTCCGCGCCGATTCCAGGAGCCGCTGTTCCTCGTAGTAGCGCAGGGCCCGCACGCTGACCCCTGACCGCCTGGCGAGCTGTCCGATGCGCATGACGCAGGTCACTCACTTCCCGCTCGTACCTCACGTTGACGTCAGGTTTAGGCTAGCAATGCCTGCTCCGGGGGCAGCCCTGGGGGTCGATCGAACCGTTGCCGGCACCGACGAACCGTTGCCGGCACCGAGATTGATCATGACCCGGTGGCGGACCCGAGGGCGTTCACGCGGTTCACGTACGCACGGCAGTCCTCGCGTCGTGCCGGGATCGCCGAGCCGGCCCGAGGGCACATGGGTGTCGACCGTGACGGGCGGCGTGATCCCTCGTAGTGGCGCAGGCTCCCACGCCCACCCCCGCCTGCTCGGCAACCTCACCCATCCGCGCCTGCCCTCCTCCGGCCGGGCGGCAGTTGCGGCTTGCACCTCACGTCAACGTCAGGTTTTAGAGTGACGAGCGTCGGATGAACACGTCATTCCGGCCCGTCAAAGTAAGGCAGACCATTATGCGCGCAGCCCGGTTCCACGAATACGGCGGAGCGGAGAGCCTGGTGATCGAGCAGGCCCTCGATCCCCACCCCGGACCCGGTGAGATACGTGTCCGCGTCGCGGCGGCCAGCGTTAATCCCATCGACTGGAAGCTGCGCTCCGGCGCCCTGCACCAGATCTTCCCCCTGGATCTGCCCGACATTCCCGGGCGCGACGGCGCCGGTGTGGTCGACGAGATCGGCGACGGGGTGCAGGGGGTGAGCATCGGCGACCGGGTCTTCGGGCTGGGCGGCGTCACCGGCGCGACCGCGGAGCTGCTCATCCTTTCGGCCTGGGCGCACACCCCCGCCACGTGGAACGACGAGCAGGCCGCGGGCGCCGGTCTCGCGTCCGTGACCGCGATGCGTGGACTCGACGCGCTCGGCCCCCTCGCGGGGCGCACCCTCCTCGTCGAGGGCGCCGCCGGAGGCGTGGGCAGCGCGGCGGTCGAGATCGCCGTGGCACAAGGTGTCGGCACCGTGATCGGGACAGCCAGCGAACGCAACCACGAGTTCCTCACCTCTCTCGGCGCCGTTCCCACCACCTACGGCCCCGGCCTCGCGCAGCGCCTCACCACCCTCGCTCCGCACGGCGTCGACATCGTGCTCGACACCGCGGCCTCCGGCTCCCTGGACGACCTCGTCGCGATCGCGGGCGACCCGAAGCGCGTCGCGACGGTCGCCGACCACGCGGGCGGGCACCGCCTGGGCACGCATGTGGCCCACGCGGTGAACGACTCCACTCTCCTGTCCGCGGCGGCGGAACTGGGCGGGCAAGGCCGCTACACACCCCGTATCGAACAGGCCTACCCCCTGGAGCGGATCGCCGACGCCCACGCGCACGCCGAGCGCGGACGCACCCGAGGAAAGATCGTGATCTGCATCTGAACAGGCCGATCTGTATCTGAACAGGCCCACGAGGTAGGTAACTCGCAACGTGCGGGCCTGCGTGGCGAGCGTGCCCTCGATCGGTACCGGCGAGCGGGCGGTCCGAAGCGGGCCGATCTCCATGGCGCCTCGTCAGGCAGGCCGCCCCCACTCGGGCACCGCACGTGGCACATGAGCCGTCGTCCATGGGGCACTAGCCTCATCCAGCTTCAGCAGCCCCGTGAGAGGGGTTCAACTACGGGTTCTCAATCGGTCGCGGCGGGGCCCGCCAGGTGGAGTCATTTCCCACCTACAAAATCGGGTCTCCCAGGCACCGGGTGGAGTCAGAACTGACCTACAAGTGGCGCCAACCGTCACCTACGAAGCCAGAGGCCTAGGGTGCGGCCCGACGGGTACGGCCGTGCATTGACGGGGAGTCAGTCGCGGGTGCGTTCTGCGGGCGCGGGGCGCTTGGGCTGCCCGCCACGGTGCGTGCCGGCGGTGACGCTGAAGCCGCGGGCAAGGATGCGAGGACCTGCCCCTGATCGATCCGGGGCGCGGGCCGTGGCGGGCTGCCCCGGGAGCGTCAGCCGTCGGAGCGCTCCTCCCAGGCGACGCTCAGTTCGTTGCGGCGGCCGAAGCGTTCGAGGTGACTGCCCACGACCTCCCGGATGGTGGTGAGCGTGGACTCGTCGGGTGCGGTCACGCGGATCAGGAGGTGGTCCTCGGCCGGCTGGAGCAGGACGTCGGTCTGCTCGAAGGTGAGGTGGTGACCCCCTTCGGGAGTCTCCTCGGTGGGGATCTTCCGGCCGAAGTGCGAGGCGAGTTGCTTGGCGTAGCGCGGGGCGGCGTCGGTGGAGGCGCGACCGAGGGAGGTGGGCATGGGGGAACTCCAGGGTGCGAGCGAACAGTGTGATCGGCCGGCCCGGCGGTGAGCGCGCTTCGCCACCCGGATCGACATATGTTTCAAATTTGAAGCCAATCGCTACTGCCGACCATAGACCTGTCTGATTCAAATTTGAATCAGCGGTCATGTCGTGTGCGTCACATGGGGATGTGTCGGTGGACCTGAGGGGGCGTCGGGGGACGAAGATTCCGGAGGAGACGTCAGCTGCCGATGAAAGGCAGACTGCCCGCATGACCCTCCACTGCGCAGTGCTGGACGACTACCAGGGCGCCGCCCTGGCCATGGCCGACTGGAGCCCCCTCGCCGGCCGGGTCGAGGTGCGCACGCTCCGCGAGAACATCACCGACCGGGACAGACTCGTGGCCGAGCTCGCCGACTGCGAGATCGTCGTGGCCATGCGGGAACGCACCCCCTTCGACGCCGCTCTCCTGAGCCGACTGCCCCGGCTGCGCCTGCTGGTGACCACCGGCATGCGCAACGCCTCCATCGACCTCGCCGCGGCGCAGGCCCAGGGTGTGACCGTGTGCGGCACGGCGAGCAGCCCCACCCCGCCCGTCGAACTGACCTGGGCACTCCTCCTCGGCCTCGCCCGGCACGTCACCGCCGAGAGCCGGATCCTGCGGGAAGGCGGCCCCTGGCAGTCCACCGTCGGCCAAGACCTGCACGGCCGCACCCTGGGCCTGCTCGGCCTCGGCAGGATCGGCACCCGGGTGGCCCGCGTCGCCACCGCCTTCGGTATGGAGGTCCTCGCCTGGAGCGAGAACCTCACCGCCGGGCGAGCGGCCGAAGCCGGAGCCCAACTCACCGCAAGCAAACAGGACTTGCTCGACCGCAGCGACTTCGTGTCCGTGCACCTTGTCCTGTCCGGGCGCACCCGCGGCCTGCTCGGCGAGCCGGAACTGCGCGCCATGCGCCCGCACGCCTACCTGGTCAACACCTCCCGGGCCGCCATCGTCGACCGCACGGCACTTCTGCGTGCCCTGCGGGAGGGTTGGATCGCCGGCGCCGGCCTCGACGTCTTCGAGACCGAGCCCCTCCCCGCCGACGACCCCCTGCGCTCCCTGCCGAACGTGCTCGCCACCCCGCACCTCGGCTACGTCACCGAACGGAACTACCGCACCTTCTACAAGGAAGCGGTGGAGGACATCACCGCCTTCCTCGCCGGAACCCCCGTCCGACCGCTGACACACGTCTGAGTGGGGCGGAGGGCGGCCGCCGGCCGTCAGGGGCCCGGGTGACCCGGTGGAGACGTGGTCACCCGGGGGCTCCGGGACAGTGCCTCGGGCCGGACCGGTAGTCCGCGCGGTGCATGCGGTGCACGCGGTGCATGCGGTGCACGCGGTGCATGCGGTGCACGCGGTGCATGCGGTGCACGCGGTGCACGCGGTGCACGCGGTGCAGGCCCGCTGTGCCCGTCGGAAGCCCAAGGCGGGGCCATCTCCTCGTCACGGAATAGGAGGGCTGCCACGCACGGTCGGTGCCCTGCTGGTCGTGCTCGTCGCCGTCATGGTGGTGGCGGTCAGCATCGGCGCGGTCAACATCCCGGTGACCGACGTGTGGTCGGTTCTGGTGCACCATGTCACCGGGCAGCGCGCCACCGGCGACCCCGCGCTGGACCAGATCGTCTGGACGCTCCGGGCACCCCGCGTCGCCCTGGCCGCCCTCGTCGGCGCGGGACTGGCCGTCGCGGGAGCCGTCCTCCAGACGCTGGTCTCCAATCCGCTCGCCGACCCGATCGTCCTCGGCTTCTCGTACGAGGGCCTCGCTCGGCGCCGTGCTCGTCATCACCCTCGGCGGTGTCGCGCTCGGCGGCCTGGGCGGTCTCGGCGTGTCGGGCGCGACCTTCGGCGGCGCGCCGGCGGCCGGGGCCCTGGTCTTCGCCCTGGGTCAGCGGCGGGGCCGGCGGCCCGGTTCGAGCTCCTGGACCAGATCCGCGCCACCGGAATCACCACCCCGGCCGTCCTGCACGACCTCGACCTCGACCTTGCCGCCCGGCTCTGCGACCACCTCGTCGTGCTGCACGACGGCGAGGTGGTCGCGGCGGGCCCGGTACTGGAGGTCCTGACCCCCGATCTCCTCCGGGACGTGTTCGGCGTACGCGGCCACACGGAACGCCACGCCGATGGCGTCGTCCGCATCACGTACGCGGCCCGGCCGTTGGCGCGGCCGAGTGCTCAGCAGCCGTAAGCAGGTGGTGCCTCCGGGCGCCACGGGCAGGCGAGGGCGGCGAAGCCGCCGGCGGCAGAGACGGAGCGCGGGGGCGGGCGGCGTGCACCCGGGCACAGGCGCGCAGGTCACCGCTTAGTAGAGTGCGCCTCTGTCGTCCCCGACAGCCGCCCCCGATCCGCCGAGGTACCACGCAGTGACCCCCGCACGACCAGGACCGCCGTACGCCGTCACCGTCGTCGGGCTCGGCGCCGACGGCTGGCGAGGCGTCCCCGACGCCTCCCGGGCGGCCCTGCGCGACGCCGAGGTCCTGATCGGGGGCCCACGACAGCTCGACCTGCTGCCCCCGGAGTGCGCGGGCGAGCGGATCGCCTGGCCCTC
>NZ_LRTR01000793.1 GCF_001550375.1 Streptomyces europaeiscabiei
CAGATCGGTCTTGTCGACGAGGCCGAGCACCAGCGCACCGGAGACGGCCAGCGGGGAGAACGCGCCCGCGTGCCCGCCGCTGATCACCATCATGCCGACGACCAGCGGGTTGAGCTTGTAGCGGTAGGCGAAGTTCATGCCGATCGGCGCGAGGATCGCGACAGCGGCCGGGGTGAACGTACCGAACGCCGTCAGCATGGCGGCCACCAGGAACAGCACCCAGGGGATGAGCTCTACCTTGCCGCGTACCAGCCGCACCCCGGCCGCGACGAGCCAGTCGATGGTGCCGTTGCGGCGGGCGACGGAGAACAGGTAGGTGACTCCGACGATGGTGACGAAGAGCTTCGCCGGGAACCCCTCGAAGATCTCGTCCTCGGTGAGGCCGAGCGAGGCGGTCCCGACCACGAAGGTGGCGACGAAGGCGAGGATGCCCAGATTGATCGGCAGCACGGTGCCGACCACGAACATCACCAACAGGGCGCCTATGGAGATCACTTCAGCAGACATC
>NZ_LRTR01000794.1 GCF_001550375.1 Streptomyces europaeiscabiei
GCCGCCGGCTGCTGGCCGGGCGGGGGCGTCGGGGCCGGGGTGGTCGGCGTACCGGGGGCGTCGGGCACGCCGGGTGACACAGGGGCACCGGGGATGCCGGGTGACACGGGGGCACCGGGGATGCCGGGTGACACGGGGGCACCGGGGGTGCCGGGTGACACGGGCGCACCGGGCACGTCGGATGCACCGGGGGTGGCGTCGATCGGGTTGCCCCAGGCCGCGGGCGCGCCCTGAGGGGCCTGCGGGTGGAACGGCTGCTGCTGCGGCGGCACGGACGCCTCGCCTTGTACGGCCGCCGGCTGCTGGCCGGGCATCTCGGGGTACGCCGACGCCGCGGGCGCGGACGGGGGCCACTGCGCTCCCGAGGTGGGCGCTGCGGGTGCGGCCGGCTGGTAGGCGGGCGGCAACGGCGGAAGCACACCCTGCGGTGCCGTCGGCGTCCAGACCGGCGGCGTCTGCGGTACATCCCCGGGGGTTCCCGGAGCGGGCGCGGTGTCCTGGGGCGCACCTGGCTGAGGCGCGGCGGCCTGGGGCTCGGTGGACTGCGGCGCGCTGCCCTGGGCCCCGGTGGTGCCGGGGACACCGTCGGAGGGCTGGGCAGAGACAGGGGCGGCGTCGTGGGAGCCGGAGCCCTGCGAAGCGAGGTCCTGAGGAGCGGGGGCCTGAGGAGCGGGGGCCTGAGGGGCGACGGCCTGGGAGACGGAGGCCTGAGGAGCAGGAGTCTGAGGGGCAGGGGCCTGTGGGGCGGAGCCCTGAGGCGGGGAGTCCTGCGGGACTGAACCCTGGGCAACGGTGCCCTGCGGAGCGGCATCCGTCGACTCGGCCCCGTCGGAGGCGGTATCCGGGGTCACGGCACCACTGGCCGGCTCGCCCTCGGAGGCACCGGGCTCGCCGGACGCGTCCGTGGCAGCCGAACCCTCGGCGGCCGCACCGCCGTCGCTGCCCCGACCGCTACGGCCCTGGGCGTCCTGACCCTCGCCGGACGAGACAGCCTCGGCGGGCTGCACGACGGCGCCGTCACCGGTACCGGCCTGTACGCCAGCAGCGGCCTGTGTACCGGCACCGGCCTGTGCACCGGCACCGGCGCTGCCCGGTCCCTGAGGCTGCGCCACCGCGGCCGTACCGGACTCCGTCACGTCCTCGGCGTCAGGCATCCCCGCACCGTCACTGCCGCCGACACCGGCCACTGCCCCGGCGTCGGAGCCCGCGGCGCTCGTCGACTCCGGGGTCGCCACCTGCGGCGCGTTCAGCTCGAAGTCACCGGTGCCCACCGCACCACCGGAGGCAGTGCCCGCACTCACACCCGTGTCGGCCACCGCACCCGAAGGCGAGCCCGCACCACCAGTCGTACCAGCGGTCGCAGTCGCAGCCGTATCCCCGACAGCACCCGCACCCGCACCCGCACTCGCATCCGACCCGGCGACCGCACTCGTCCCCGCGCCGGAGGCACCCGTGGCCGCAGCCGTGTCCCCGATCTCACGCTTCAACGCGGCAGCGGAAATCCGCATGGTCGCGCCGCTCTCGATGTCCCCGTCGTTCCCACCGCCGACACCGGCCTCGGGCGCGGCGGCCAACGGGGGCCAGGGCGGCGGAAACGAACCGGGCACACCGGACATGTCGAGAGGAGGACCGACCGGTGGCGCTGACGGAGGCGTCGCGGAACCGACGGCCGGAGGAACGACACCCGCACCCGCGCCCGTGTCAGCAGCCACACCCGGTTCCGGACCGGGCCCTCCCGACGAGGCGTTCTGCGTGTACCAGGCAGGCGGCGCGTAGTCGATGGTGAACTCGCCCGTCATCTCGATGGCGGACTCCGCGTCGGGCTGGTCATCGTCGGGTGTGGCCCAGCCCCCGCGCATCCCGTCCCGATCGCTGCTCACAGTTCCTCCTGGTGTGGTCGAGCACCCTCATGCCGTGCTGGGGCGACCGTTCCTGTCGTCTGATTCGCCGGGCTGGTCCCCCCTCGGGCCCCGGGCCAAGTCGCACAGCCCGTACCACCCGCGTGCGGGCAACTCGCGACGTGCTGCACCCCAGCCTAATCATCAAAACCGCGGGCCCGGCAGGCCCGTCTCTCCCGACCGGCCTCGGCCAAGCGCTCAAGTAGCCCAAAAATGGAGTAACTTGGACATAGTATCCGGACTCGATCTTCACGCCTCCGGCTTGTCCCGCAGTCGGTTCAGTCCATACGACGTGCCACACCCAGGAGACCGGTCTCCGCGTCCGTGGCCTGCGTCATCACATACTGGCGGTCCCGCTCGGCGCACCACAGCGTGATGCCGTCCTGCAGTCCGGGCAGCGACCGTGTCTCGGGGCGCGGAAGCCCTATCACGCGCCCGATCTCCGTCGCCTCGTCCGGCGACACCCGCTGGACGCCCACGAGACGAGCCTGGCGCATCAATCGCGGCGCGACCGGACTCAGATACGGAAGCAGCGTGAGCACGGACTGCCAGGGCGCCGACGTCACGCGTCCGCGCGGCGGCCGCATGCCGCAGTCACGCACCACCAGCACCGGTGTGCCCGCCGACGCGCCCTGTGGTGGCACGCGCCCGACGTCGTACACGGCCAGGCCGTTCTGCCCGCCGCCCATGGCGTGCACCAACGGCATCCAGGCCTGTCCGCGTGCCGTCTCCACCGCCACACGGGCCCCCGTCGCCGCCGCGCGCAGCGAGAGGACCTGTGCCGTCCACAGACCGCCGATGAGGACCACGTCGAACGGGGTCGGGCGGTTGATCCCGAGAACGGCGGGCCGGCCCTGCTGGTCGACGCCCACCACCACGCCGTCGTCCCCGACGGGCAGGGAGAGCGCACCCACCTGCTCCACGGGCAGCGTGTGCCGCGGATGCCGGGGACCCAGCAGCCCGAACCCGGTGCGCAGCCGCTGCGCGAACCCTGTTGCCCCCGAAGGGTTCTCGGGCCCGGACGGGGAGGACGGCGAGGCCGATGTCGTGACGGTCATCAGCGGGCGCCTCCGAGCGGCAGGGTGGCGAGAACACCGGGCAGCTGTTCACGATCCAGTCGCACGAGCCCGGTCCGCGCCTGCCGCGCGGCGTGCTCCAGATCACGCCGCGCGTCGGTCAACTCCTGGTTGCTGCGACCCGTGATGCGAAGGTGACCGGTGAGGGCCACATCCTGTCGGCCTCCCTTGGCCAGCGTCAGACTGAAGGTCGTCGCCAGCGCGGGAACCGCGGTCAGCTGTGCCACCAACTGCGCCAGCGAGGTGCCGGATCCGCCCAGTTGAGGCCAGCGGCGCACCCAGTACGTGGTGTGGCGGCGGTTGTCACAGCGCCAGCTGCGGCTGGACTCCTCGGTCCGCCGCTGCGGCGCCTCCTCCGGCCCCGTCTGTGCGGCCTGCGCGGTCACCATCGGGTTGGCACACGCTGAGGTGGCGAGCGCGGCCGTCAGCTCCTCCTCCGTGAGGATGCCCGCCCGGAAGCCCGCCCCCGTCAGCCGGCTGGACAGGTGCTCCGCCGCCCGAACGAGACACTTCTGCGCCCCGCGCAGACCGCCGCCGCGCGCGGCCACCGCCTCCGGGCACAACTCGGGGTCGAGTTTCAACGCGATCCATATGATGCGCACCGCGGGAGCCCCGGTCTGCGCCTGGAGCGGCGCGTAGTTGCTCACCACGACCGACTGCTGGGGCAGGTGCAGCGCGGGCGCCGGCTGTGTGTGCACCAGGACCTGCGCCGACTCCAGCAGGATCCCGTCGACCTCCAGGACATCCTGTACGAGCGCGACGGGCAGCGGCCGGCGACCGCGCTCGGCGCGCAGGGCGCCGGTGTCCGACTCCAGCTGGAGAAGTGCGGTGAGGAACCCTCCGTCACCCACCATGCCGACCGGCCGCTGATCTCGGCGATCGCCGCGGTGGAAGCTGTACGTCCGCAGACTCGGATCACACTCCACGGCGGGCGCGAGACCCGGATCGATCCCCGGGGGCACCGGCGTGCTCGCGGCCCTGCGCATACGGGCCCGCAGTGCCAGCAGCGAGCCCAACCACTCGGGCAGGGAGTGCCCACGGCGTCGTACCAGGGCGAGTACGACCAGCACCGCCGCGGCCACGGTCGCCGACATGAGCGCGAGCGTGCCGAGAAGCCATCCGACCACCACGAGGGCGGCCGCCGCCTCCAGCATCACCAGCCGCTGTACCGCGAACGAACCCCCGCGCCCCGAGTGGGACATCAGATGGGGCGAGACGGACCCGCGGGACGACGTGGAGGTGGCGGACGCCGCTCCCGACCGCGCTGTCGGATCGGGAGAGGCGGAGCCGTGCGAACGCGACCGGCGCGCGTCACCCGATTGCGATCGCGACCGGGCCCGTGTTGCGGAAGCCATCGCTCCAAAACCCCCGAACTCTCCCGAAATGCTTTGCGCCCAGGGCTCTTCGGATCCTGAGCACCCTGCCCGTGCCACCGGCACAGTCACGCAACAGGCATAGTAGGGGGCGGCTCTGACAGCCTGGGCACCAGAGGCAATTGAGGACGGGGACGGATCTTCACAGGTTCCCCATGGCTCCGCACGGGGAGAGAGCGGACACAGATGGCATCACGGCGGGACGAACTCAACGCCTACACCTTCGCGAAGCGCCGTACGCTCGCATCCTTCCTTCAGCCTTCTCCGTCGGGCTCGGAGGAAGGTGCCCCCAAGCCGCTGCGGGCGCTGTGGCCCGGCGTCATCGTCGGTGTGGTGATTCTCGCGGTGTTCGGGGGCATCGGCATGTTCAGCCCAACGGCGCCCAAGGGCTGGGACAAGGCGGAGGAGCACGTCATCGTGGCGAGCGATTCCACCACCCGGTACGTGGTCCTGAAGACGGACGGCCAGAAGCAGCTCCATCCCGTTCTCAACATGGCGTCGGCCAAGCTGCTCCTGGACCCCGGCAAGGCCGTAGTCGTCACCGTCGACGAGAAGATCCTGGACAGCGGCAAACCGCCGCACGGTGCCACGATCGGGATCCCCTACGCTCCCGACCGCCTGCCCTCCGCGGACGAGGCGGAGACCGCCAAGCGCTGGGCGGTGTGCGAGCGTCCCGGTGACGGCGGCCGCGCCATCCAGAAGGCCGCGTTCGTCCTGGCAGAGAAGGAGTTCTCCAGGACGGCGGGCGCCAACAGGCTCTCCGGCGGCGACTTGATGTACGTCGTCGGCCCGGACGAGAAGAGCCGGTACGTGGTCGACGCCCGGGGCACCGCGTACCGACTGGCCGACCCGGCCGACACCGAACTGCTCAAGGCCCTCGACACCCAGGGCCGGGAGCCGCAGCGGGTGTCCCGGGAATGGCTCGACACCCTCCACAAGGGTGACCCGATCTCCATCCCCGAGATCGACGGCACGCCCGGCGCGAAGGCGAACGCCTCCACCGGCCTGGAGCAGTACGACAAGGTCGGCGAGGTCATCAAGGCATACGACGGCCAGCGGATGCAGTACTACGTGGTGTTGCCGGGCGAGGTGGCCCGGATCTCCGCGTTCGTCGCCACGCTGCTGCTCAACAGTGGTGACCTCGTCGACGTCGGACAGGCGGGCGAGGCGCAACAGGTGCACCCCAGCGCGGTCGCCGACAGTACGACCTTCGCGGCGGACAGGACCTGGCCGACGGCCAGGCCGAAGACGGTGAACGACGGCGCCGACGCCACCTCCGGCCGCAACACCGTCTGCAACGTCCTGCTCTCGGTCGGCTCGAAGGGGAGGACGACACTGTCCACCTGGGTGGGTACCGACTTCCCCGCCCAGCTGCCCACCGGTTCCTCCAGCGCATACGTCACTCCCGGGTCCGGCCAGCTGTACCGCCAGTTCCAGGGCACGGAGACGACGGCGGGCGGCGTCTTCCTGGTGACCGACACGGGCCTGCGTTATGCCCTGCAGTCCAACAGCGACAGCGTCACCGACGACGACGGCGTCGGCACCTCCGCCAAGCGGCGAGAGGAGGAGCTGAACGAGGCGAAGATCGCCCAGACCCGGCTCGGCTACGAGAAGGTGACGCCCTCGCCGGTCCCCGTGCAGTGGTCGACGTTCCTGCCGACGGGCCCGCGCCTGTCGGAGGCGGCGGCGCGCCAGCCACAGGGCTCGTAGTCGGGGTGGAGGCGATCGAAGCGGTGGCGCAGGTGACGGAGCTCGCCAGGGCGAACAAGGCCATGCCGAAGGTGACGGGGCAGCACGCCGGAGTGAACACAGCCATGCCGAAGGTGACCGGGCGCGCCGGGGTGGACGAGAGGGCGCCGAAGGTGCGCAGCGGGCGGAGAGCGGGAACGCGGGAGTTCCGGAACTGCTGGCGTGCAAGGCCGGCGGCCCTGGCCGCCGCGGCCACGCTGATCGCCACCGCCTCGGTGGTCGCCCTGCCGACGACCACTGCCTGGGCGGACGGCGGCCAGTGCACGTTCTCGTCGAAGAACTACGCGGGCCGGCCCTGGTCGCTGCAACGCGTCAACCTCGACGAGCTGTGGGCCCTGTCCACAGGTGAGAACGTCCAGGTGGCAGTGATCGACACCGGGGTGGACGTCAAGAACCGCCAGCTCACGCAGGCCGTGGACGCCTCCAAGGGCGCGAACTACCTTCCCGCGGAGAACCTCAAGGGCGAGAAGATCGACCGCGGCGACGACCAGGGCACCACCGACACGGTGGGTCACGGCACGCGGGTGGCCGGCATCATCGCGGCCCGCCCCCTGAAAGGCACCGGCTTCGTTGGCCTGGCCCCGGACGCCGAGATCATCCCGGTCAAGCAGAACAACGCGGAGGGCGACGGAACGGCCCTCACCCTGGCCTCGTCGATCCGCTACGCGGTCGACGAGGGCGCCGATGTCATCAACATCTCCCAGGACACGGCCAACGCCGTGAAACCCGACGCGCGGCTGGAGGCGGCCGTCGACCACGCCCTTGACAACGACGTCGTGGTCGTCGCCTCGGCCGGCAACGACGGCCTGGGCGGCAACGTCAAGGTCACGTATCCGGCGTCGTACAAGGGAGTCCTGGCGGTGGCGGCCTCCGACCGCAACAACGAGCGCGCCTCCTTCTCACAATCGGGAGATTTCGTAGGGGTGGCGGCCCCCGGCGTCGACATGATCTCCACGGTCCCCGGCGGCGGGCACTGCTCCGACAACGGCACGAGCTTCTCGGCGCCGTACGTGGCCGGGGTGGCGGCCCTCCTGAAGTCCAAGTACCCGACGTGGTCGGCCCAGCAGATCGTCGCCCAGATCGAGCAGACGGCGGAACGCTCGATCCCCGGCCACGACCCCCTAGTCGGCTGGGGAGTGGTCGACCCCGTCAAAGCCCTGACGGACGTGGACCCGGAGCACCCGGTCGAGAGTCCCAAGCCCGAGGACGGCGTGACCAAGGGCGAGGCCCCTGCGGTCACCCCACTGCGGTTCGGCGAAACGGCGGAGGAACGGAACACACGCTTGGCGACCTACGTGGTCGTGGGCGGCCTGGTACTGGTGGCGGGCCTGGGCGGCACGGCGGTGGCGGTGCGGGACGGACGGCGCAGGCAGCGGCGGTTGGGACGGCTGGGTGGCGACGCATGGACGCGCTGACCGAACTGACCGTGCTGGGCCTGATCCTGTCCGCCGCACTTCTTGCCATGGCCTGCGTCAAGGCGGACCGGGTCCGCGCCTGGCGTTCCAGTATCAATCCGTCGGCTGAGGAACTGCCCGACGCGGCCTTCACCGCCGCCCGCGTCATCCTCGTCACCGCGGCCGGTGTCGGCATCTACCTGGCCATCCAGAGCTTCGGCGTCGCCGACGACGCGTCGTGGGACGACAGCGAACTGACCACTGCGGTGCAGGGGGCCGCGGACGGCCTGGACGGCTACATGTACCGGACCGACCAGACCGGCGACTCGCTCTACTTCGATGACTACGCGACCCTCATCCAGGACAGGGTCGCGCAGAACGGCGGCGGCGATGCCCCGCAGTCAGGCGTGAGCGCGTACCCCGCTGACGCCAATACCGACTCCGACGCCTACTTCACAGTCAAGGGGGACGGCGCGGGCGCCGCGTTCTGTACTCACATCGAGCGTATCCGATCGAAGGAGGACGACTACACGCCACCGGGTATCACCGGTGGGCCAGGGCCTGTGACTTATCGGGGGTATCGGCTGGCTGCGGAGGTGCGGGACGGGGAGTGCTGGCCTTCAACGACAGAACCGATGGGGCGGATACCGAGATCTGCCGCGGCCCTTGTTCGGAGCATTGGCGCTCGTTCTGCTCGGCCGGTCTGACGCTGATGTCACGCGACCAGGGCGGTCATCTCGCTGCCAACAGAGCTCAGTTGAAGCGGGCATGCGGAAGGCTGCTGCCGTACGAGGAACTGAGTGCCCACGTATCTGACGACGTACGCGGGACGCTCGACGAGTACGGCACCCTGCTGCACCCCGGTCAGGAGAGCCGCTCGATGTTGAACTGCGCCCTCGGTTGGGAGGGCCAGAGTGGCGTGCACGTCAAGGCTGCGACGCTCGTTAACGACCTTCCGTACGAGGTGAAGACCGAAGACCTGTTGTCTCCGGGCTACGAAGCCCACGGCATCACCGGCCGTTACAGTGACGACGAGGGCAGCCTCTGGATCGTCGCTGAGTGCCCGAAGGGCCTCACCGGACGTGTTCGCCCGGCGTCACAGATGTACGTCACCGTGGGTATGGGCAACGCGTCAATACCCACGGGGTTCCGCATCCTTGTACACGTCGCCAATGCCATAACGGAACGCGAACACTTCTGCAGCGGCGGCGAGGCGCCGATGCCCCTGATCCTGACCTGCAGCAAGGGCAGCAAGAAGGCACCGGTGGGCGAGCAGGTCGAAGACGTGGCGGCGTCGGTCGAGACACAAGATTCGGCACGATGCTCGACAACCTGGTCAACAATCCCCCTGCGTACGCATGGCCACGGGCACGGCTGCGAAGGCCGCCAACCGGCGCTTGAAGTCCCTGATTCGGCCTTGGCCGTCGCCCGCATCACTCTGTTAGTCAGGGCTGGCTTCGTTCTCTTCTCGGGGTGCCAGCTCATGCCGTCGCTGGATGGTGGCTTGGAGCGGGGCTGTGGGACAGGCCTTAGCCCGGAGTGTTCACCACGCTCATAGGCCGGTCGTAGGGCGCGAGCGGACAGGGCCTCACCATCACCGGCGGCAAACTGCCCTTCCTCCGCATAGTCGGCCCCGACTCCATCCGCGACCGCCTGCCGATGGCATCTTGCGCACCTCTGTCAGCGTCCCAAGGCAAGGGCCACGACGGCTGATAGAGAGGCGGACGGCCTCCGCGCTCGTCAGGCTGCTCAGCGCGGCTGTCGAGCGTGCCTTCGCTGAGCTGACGCGGTGACGGATTCTTAAACCCTTGCCGACCAGTTCGAACCGCAACACTTGCGTGCTCCGCACACTGCTCGTGATCACACGTAAGCCATCTTCGCTCGCGAGGGGTAACTCGGAAAGGCTCAGCTGTCAGTTCGGAGCCGGGGAAGCCGTGCTGTCGGCCTCCAAGTCGAAGTTGATCTGGTCTCCATCGACTGAGGTCACCTCGACCGTCACGCCCAAAGTACTGCCGTCGTCCGCTGTGAGGGTGCAACGGGTGGTGGTGCCGACCTTCCCGGCTAGGGCCTCGGGGCAGGTGATGTCCGGCTTCGGCTGGCCCGTTGTGGCGGAGAGCTTGTCTGCGACGATGGTGGCCAGCTTTCCCGAGGACATCTTCGGCGTGGACGTTCCGACGTCGACCGAGGCTGAGCAGCCGACAAGCAGCATGCCGATGGCCACGGCCGAGAGGCTCCAAGTTGCTGTGGACAAGCGGGCCAAGGTCATGGAGGGCTCCGTTCTTGGTGATCAAGACTAGAAGATTCAGGAAGCGTACTGGGCAGAAGCGCTCCGGGCATGTTGCAGAAGGGGCTCACTGACGTGAACTGGTGGGCAAGCGCTCTATTGGCTCTGTGAGCATGCATCGCCTTGTTAAGGAGATGGAGCATGGGGAGCTGACTCCATGTCAGCCTGAATATGGTCAATCAATAGAGCTCCATGAGTACTTGGTGAGGTTCTGTGCATCAGTTTGTTTGGGTAGAGAGCGGAGCGCCTGGGTTCGGATCCACCGGTAGTGTGCACGGGAAGCTTCCGTGTTGCGCCTGTGGGGTGTGAGGCGGATGAGGCGCCAGTAACGGGGGTTGCTTATGGGATCCGGAAGTGGTGGCGAGCAGAAGCTCGCGAGCTCGCCGAGCGACAAGAAGCGCGCCGCGAAGTTCATGGAAGAGCAACTGATGCCGGACACCCAGGTAGCTGCTCGCATGTCAGACGGTGGTGGAGCGGTGCGTCCGCCCCTCCTCGCCTCTATGGCCCCCGTGGCCCCCACGAGCCCATTGATCAAGCAGGACACCGGGCTGAAGGGGCTTTCCGGTTGGGCCTCGGACCAGGGTGTCTCCGATGCGTTGATTGTTTGGCAGGGACAGGCGAATCGGCTGATGAGGCGGCTGCAGCAGGAGTTGGACGCGTTGCACGGCACGAAGAATCTCTTTCAGAACCAGGACGCCGCCATCGGCGCGCAGGCGGCAGCGGTACGGCCCCCCAGCAGTTTCGACGGGATGTGACGGGGAGCGCCATGACGCTGAACTATCACGATGTGATGACGACCGATCTGTCTCCGCTCGCGGACGTGTCCGAGGCGTGGAAGAAGATGGGTGACCGCTTCGGTGAGCTGAAGACCGACTATGAGAAGCACGTACAGGCTGTGCTGGGCAACGGAAACTGGCAGGGGCTTGCCTACGACACGCAGCAGCAGTACGCCTCGGCCACGGCCTTCGAGTTCGGAGCAGCCAAGGTGGAGGCGTTGGCCGTCGCCAGTCTTCTCACGGATGCGCACATCGAGCTGATCCGCCTACAGAAGGCGGTCAAGGACCTCGTCCAGGACGCTGAGGAGAAGGACTACAAGGTCGACAGCTCCGGCAAGGCGACCTACGTCGGATATGACAAGCTCTCCGAACGGGAGAAGTACGCCCTCCAGCACGACCCCGATTACTCCCAACTGATGGCCGACGCCCGCGAGAAGGCGCAGGGATGGACCGACGACATCGCCAAGTCGGTCAAGGCTGTCGACGACGCTGACCAGAGCGTGAAGCGGGCGCTTGCCCGCGCGACGAGTGACGTCTCGCCCAACGGTATTGGGATCGGCGGGTTCAACGCGCAGGCCGAGGGTGACCTGGCGAAAGCTGGTAAGCCGGACCCCAAGGCCACTACGAAGACCGACGGTTGGGTCTCCGAAGGTGAATCCGAGGCCTCCGGCCCCGGCGTCGGGACGTCGGTCACCGGACCCGATGCCGCGGCTGGCAAGTTGGCCGAGGCCGAGGCGCATGCCGATCTGGGCCGTGCGAGCGCGGAGGGCTCGCTCACCAACAGCCCATTCAAGCTTGCTGGGGAGGCCGAAGCCTTTGTGGGCGCCAAGGCCTCTGCGGCTGGCATCGTCACCAACGAAGGCATCAGCGGCCAGGCTGGTGCCTTCGCGGGCGCCGAGGCTTCAGCCAAGGGCACAGCCGACGTCGGCCCTGTAGGGGTTTACGGACGAGCGGAGGCCAAGGCGGGCTACGAGGCCGGCGTGAATGCCGGACTCGGCATCGAGGGGGCGAATGCGGGCGCGGAGGCGTTCGCCGGCGCGAAGGCCAGCGTCGCGGAGGGCGCGGACATCGGTGGCATCGGTGCGGGCGGGACGGTCGAGGGCTGGGCTGGTGTCGGGGCCGAGACCGAAGCTACTCTCGGCAAGGGCACAGACGGCAAGTGGCAAATCGGCGCGAAGGCGGGTGCCGCGGTCGGGCTCGGTGGTGCCGTGGGCTTTGAGGTCACCGTTGATCCGGGGAAGGTCTCCGACACTGCGAGCGATGCGGTCGATGCCCTGGGCGACGCGGCCGGGTCGGTCGGCGATGCGCTCGGCAGCCTGTTCTGACGCATGCTCCCGTGCACCCACTGCAGCAGTAAGGAGGGCCCGAGATGCCCACGACCCTGCCCATGCCGATCGAGTTCGAACTGCCGGAAGGCTGGCGCGCCGCACCGCCGGATGAGGTCAGCGCACCGGGCGCGGCGTTCGTCGCACTACATCCGCAACCGGATGCTGGATTCACCGCGAACATCACGATCGATGGCGCGTACCGACCGGACGCGGCGACGCTGTTCGACATCGCCCACGAGTCCGTGGAGCGTTTGAGTCAGGCTGCTGCGTCTGTTGTGGTCGGCAGCCGCCGCGAGATCGGCTCCGCAGGCGCGCCCGGCTTTACGCAGACGCTGGCCGTCTCGGCCGTCGTCGGCGGCGTACCCCGAGACCTCATTCAGTCCCAGGTATACCTGTCCATGCTGGACGTTGCCGATCCGCACGAGCGGGTGGTGATCCGCCTGGTCCTGACATCCACTGCATCTCAACACCCCGCTGTCCTGCACGACTTCCAGGACTTCGTACGCACAGTCACTCCGGTCTCCAACGCGGCTTCGTAGCATGTTCGGCGCAAGCGCAGATCTTGCACCTGCAACCCGGCCCCTCATAGGTTGACTTTATGGGACTCTTCGACAAGCTGACCGGAACCAAACGCCCCGCCGATAGTGTCGCCCCGCGATCCGCCGCCGAGATTCAGGCGGCCCTGCTCGGCCTCAACAGCCCTGATGTCCCGTACGTCATCCGGGACGGCCGTGCCGAAGGCGCCGACCTAGTGGCCGAGTGGCGCATCCTGGACCCGGCCTGGCAGACTTTCTTCGTCCGCGCGCAGGTGAGTCGGATTTTCCAGGTCCGTATGCGCTTGGTTTCGGAGAAGAACGAAGTCCGTTCCCTCGACCAGCAATACGAGGTGACGTGGGTCGGCGACACCCCCAGGTTGGCCATCGCAGCCGAGGCTCAACGTGGCCAGGTGCAGACGGTCTCGAAGCGCTGGACGCTGGGCGGGGGTGGAGACGGTGGCCTCGAAGCGACCGAGGCATTCAGGTTCGACAGCTCTGAGCTGAAGAACCCCCTGCAGGACACGGTCCTGGGTGCGGGGTGGACCTGGCGTGGAGTCATCACGGGCAAGCTGTGAGGCCGATGGGACTCGACTCACAGCCTTGGTGTGCGGTTTACTTCACAGTTTGCCCAGACAGGTAGCGGAACCGGGTGCGCTCGGCCGGGGACCGGGAGCAGCCCGCCTGCCTGATGTCGGCCTGGCCTACGTGCTGGAGCGCAACTTCGCCACGCCACGTCCGACGTCTGCCCGGTTGGTTATGGCCCCGACTCTCCTGTCGCCTGATCGTCGCTCCGGCGACTCGGCCACGCCGCGAGAGTGCTGCTGACGGTCGGCACTCCGTCTGAACGACGTTTGAGCGGTACCCGGCAGACGACCACCTGGACGTATCGAGCGGGTCTGGCGACGGAGTCGCGGCGGAGGAGGCAACCCGAGCTGGCGCCCCACACGAGAACTGCACTCTGGGTGGCGACGGGCTGGCTACCATCGTGATTCCCTGGACGCTCGCTTGGGAAGGCGGGGAGCACCGGGGAGAGACAGCTGACGTATCTGTTTTCGACTCTTCTAATCTCTTCGAGGAGTTGCTTCAACTCCTCGCCTTCGTCGGCGACATGCTCGGCCGGGCGGCAGGTGACGCGGACGTTAGCGACGGCCCGTTCACGGTGCTGCTTGGACACCTGCATGACCAGATGTGTGGTTGCAAGGACTGTCGCAGGTACCTGTCAGGGGTTGTTCATGCACGAGACAGTGCGGCCCGCCGGTCAAGGTGCACTTGGCCGCTGGACAAGTCGTCGACGATCGGTGGTGACGCCGGGTAAGGGAGTTGACGCAGGGGCCTGATCGATCATCTGCGCGAGTCTGATGAAGGTCGCAAGCAGTATGACGCCGTGCTCCGTGGCCGCACTGAATCATGGGTAGAGCCGCGCGGGCCCGGCGTCCGGTCCGTCGTCCACACCCATTCGCAGTGAACAGGCAAGGCGGGCAAAGCGTGGCAGTAGATCGGTCTCCTAACCGAGCTGACACACAGCGCTGTTGGCCCTGTTGCGCAGGTTGACTACAGTGGTAAAGCGTTGTGAGGCGCAGTTCGCTTTGCGATTGTACGGCGAGTGGTTGGTCGGTCTCGATCTGGTCGTGGCCGATGGATGTACGGGGAAACGGGGTGGAGCGTCGTGCTTCCGGCAGACATGGCGGGGGGCGTGTCGGCGGCCAGGGCTGCGAACCTGGAGGTCAGCGGTGAGGCGCTGGACAAGTTCGTGAAGCGTGTGGACGCGGTTCTCCGCGACCTTGAGACGTCTGCCGGCAATCCGACGAAGGTGGGTGCCCAGACGATCAGGCCCACGTCCCTGAGCGCGGGTGCGGATGGCATCTTCCCTGAGGCGGGCGGCCTCTACGCGCAGTACGACCGGGTCCATCAGGAGCTCACGTTCCTGTCCAAGACCCTTCATCTGCAGATTGAAGCGACCGCCATCGCGGTCCAGGGTGCACATCGAGGCTTCGACAATCTCGAAGAGGAACTGCGTCAGCGGTTCTACGCCATCCAGGGGCAGATCAGGGAGATCCAGGATGGCAAGCAGCGAACCAACGGCGGTCGCAGCGGCATGAAGGCGTGACGATGACTGACAAACAGCACGAGGCGGACTTCGACCGCGTCGAGGGGCAGAACGGCGTCACGGATATCGTCCGTGGGTTTGCGGAGCGTCCGACAGGTGGGCTACTCAACCGCATGATGCGCTCGGCCTTCGTGGATAGTTCGTTCGGGCGGACTGTCACGGATCGAACGGACTTTGAGAAGCGTGACTTCGACCTCAATCAGCTGATCGACCTCGTCGAGCAGACGGACCCGGAGGACCTGGAATCCTCGGGCAAGGCTCTGTGGGATGCGCGCGACGCCATCAAGGCGGCAGCTGACGAACTCGAAGGTCACATCGACAACGTCCGCTGGGTCGGAGAGGCGGGTGAGGCTTTCCGTAAGTGGGGTGGCTCGCTCGTCACCAACACGCATCACTTGAGTGACTTCGCCGGAGCGGCAGGGGATCAGATCACCGCTGCCGCCGTGGGTCTCGCGTCTGTGCGCGGTGCCATGCCGTCTCGTGATCCGGAAGTGAGCCGCAAGCGGCCCGAGCACTTCACTGAGGCTGAGAAAGCCGCCGACAAGAGCGAGTACGCGACTGCCGTACGGGTGGAGAAGGACCGCCAGGAGGCGATCAACCAGATGAACCGGTTGGCTTCGTACTACGCGGTGTCCGAAGAGGTGCTGGCATCCCTGCCCGCCAAGGACAAGACGCCGGAGTTCACGGCCATGCCTGACGTGGGAGTTCCGCAGCCTGCGAAGGAGTATCGCCCCGGCGGACCTGCTTCCGGTGCCACTGGAGAGTTCGGAACGGCTACTGTCGTGGGCCGTCACGCTACCGTGACGGATGATGCCGCTAGGCATGGGGCGAGCGACAACCCGAGGTCCGCAAAGGACGTCACTGGCAAGATCACGTACTCCGGTGAGCCTGTGGGTATCAATATCGACAGCGTCGGCACGTTGCCACCGTCCATGACCCTGCCTGCGACAGGCCACACGCCTCCGGTATTGGGTACTCCTGTTTCGGGTGGCGGGCAGCCGAGCATGTTCGAAGGTGGCTTGGGGACACCGGTCTCCAACGGCAGGGCAGGCCGGAACCTGGACGGAATTGGTGGTCTTCGTAACCCTGCGTCGGCTCAGGGGCGCGCTGGTACGCCCGGTTTGACCAATTCAGGTCCTGGGCGCTCAGCGGGACAAGTGCCCGTGAACCAAATGGGGCGTGCGACCTCGACCGGGCAGCCCACTCCCAGAGGCATGGTGCCCGGATCGCATGCGTCGCAGATGGGCCGAGCGGTCACTGGTGGTGTACCGCAAGTCGGCGGCACTGCTGCCCCGCGGGCGAACAGCGGTCCCATGACCGGAGCTGGTCGGGCCGACGGAGTCGTCGGGGGACAGCCCAGGGCTGTTGGCGACGCTTCCACGCAGGGCGGCCACAGGATTCCTCGCGGGACGGTTATCGGTGGCGAGGGAGTGACCAACTCACGGCCCGCTACTGGTCGACCCCTGCAGCGTGGGGTTTTCGGAGTGCCCGAGTCCACGGCGAGGTCGAGTCCAAGCGTGACACCCCCTCGTGGGCGTTCAGGGACATCCGAGACCGTCACGGGCAGGCCAGCCGCACGCAATTCCGTTGCGGGAGCCGAGCGCAATGGCCTGACACGTGGCGGCACCGGCCTCGTGCGCGGCCCTGGCCGCGCGGCGCCCGGTGACGATGGGAACGCCCAGGGATCGCCGCGTCCGGACCATCGGGTCGAACACGAAGAGACACACCTGCCTAACAGGCCGCGGCGTGATGTGCCGCCGGCCGTCAACTGACCAAGCACGAGCGAGGACACGGAACACGATGACGTCAGGGACCAGCCGTCGAGCCGAACGGGCCACGTTCCACACACCGCGCCTCGGTAGACGAGTGGGGGCAGTGAACGCGGTCGTCGGTGTCCTGGCGGTCGTGAGCATGGGATTCGCCCCCAGTGCAGCTGCGTACGACGCCCAGTCCAAGCAGTGGTACCTGGAACCGATGCAGGCCGGACAGATGTGGAAGGTCAGCACAGGCAAGGGCATCAAGGTCGCTGTCATCGACAGTGGAGTGAAGGCAGATACCCCGTCCCTGAAGGGGCAGGTCCTGGTTGAGGATGTGCCCAAGAGGGTCGCATACGGTGCCACGAACGATTCCTCCGGTCATGGAACAACCATGGCAGAGCTGATCGCAGGTACCGGAGCAGGAGGAGGCCTGCAGGGGTTGGCGCCGGGGGCGAAGATTGTTCCATATCGGATTGGCCTTGAGAGCCTGAAGGGTGGGGCGGAGGAACAGGAGAAGACCCCCGAATCTGTAGACGCGATCAGGGCGGCAGCCGACACCGATGCGCAGATCATCAGCATGTCGTTCGGAGCGCTGGGCCCGAGCTCCAAGGAGGAGGCGGCTATCGAGTACGCCGCTTCGAAGGGCAAGCTGATGATCGCAGCCGTTGGTAACGAGGGCCGTGACAAGGGCAGCATTGGTTATCCAGCCGCGTACCCCTATGTAATTGGCGTGTCGGCGACAGATGAATCCGGCACGGTATCGGAGTTCGCCTCGTCCGGGAACTATGTGGATCTCGTGGCGCCAGGGCAGGGCTTCCCTGGTTGGTGCGACGGAAACCTCCGCTCGTACTGCGATGAGGACCAAGGCACGAGTGCCGCAGCTGCCATCACCTCAGCCTCCGCCGCCCTGATCTGGTCCGCCCACCCCGACTGGACGGTGAACCAGGTCACCCGATCCCTCATCGACACAGCCAGTCGCACATGGGCGAAGGATGATCCGAGTAAGTACGCCGGTTACGGAATGGTCCGCCCGCGCAAGGTCCTAGAGAACCCCGACTACGACGCAGGCGCCGCGAACGTCGACCCCCTCGCGAAGGACAACGGCGGAGACCTCCTGGCCAAATCTTCATCCGCCGTCTCACCTTCGCCCTCCCCTTCTCCGTCAGCCGCATCGCAAGTCCCCGAAAAGGGTTCCACAGGCGGTGTTTCTGCAGCTGGATCAGCCGCAGAAAAGCCTAATGGCGGCAGTACGCTGTGGATTTCCCTCGGCGCAGCCGCTGCAGCTGCCGTGATCGGTGGTGTCGGCGTGGTCGTAATGCGGGCGCGACGTGCAAGGTGACCTCGGCAGCCGTATAGGGCTGTGAGGATCCCTTTGCTGTTCGGCTCAAGTTAAAACAGTTGGATCAGGAAACAGAACTGGAAAGGACAGCTGACCATGGTCGGCAAGCAGAAGCTCGAAAACGATGCGGTAATCCTGCTCCAGAAGCAGATGCTCGCGAAGTACGAGAACGTCAAGTCGCGTGTGCACAGGCTTCAGGGAATCATCGACAGCCTGGAGACCGGTCAGTGGGACGGAATCGGCCGGGCCGCGTTCGACAAGAAGCAGTTCGAGATCAACCAGTCGCTGCGGAGCATGGGCAACATCCTCGCCGAGGTCATCGAGGCGATGACCTCGGCGCGCAACATCATCGACACCAAGGAGGACGAGGTGCGCGCGGCGGTCAACAGGATCGACATCCAGGACGGTGCCCCCACGGTCTCCCCTCTGAGCTCCTACTGAGTCGAGCCGCACCCGGGACCAGGCCGGACACCGGCACTCATCAGGCACGCACCAGCGAGACGAGGTAGGCAGGCATGGGCAACAACACCGATGGGCTTTCCGTCACTTATGACGCGCTCGACATCACGGCGACCAAGATCGCTAACGAGGCGAGGGACCTTGAGCAGGACCTGCAGGAGTTGAAGAGGCTCGTCGAGAACAGTGTGCAGTACTGGGAGGGTGAGGCCCAGGACACGTTCAAGGTGAAGCTGGAACGGTGGGACAAGGAAGCCACCGACATCCACACGGCGCTCACGGGCATCGGCCATGTCGTGGCTACGGCGGGCGGTACCTACATGGAGGGCGACAAAAAGGGAGCCAGCTACCTTCAGTAGCACCAGGCCTCATGAAGCAGTCCGGGGTGGGCGCGCACGGGAGGCGCCCACCCCGTCGCTGCTCAGGGCGCGTCGAACGGTCCGGGGGCCGACCTACCGATAGGCACTGCTCTCGTGCCCGGAGTTCAGGGCCTCCGTCGGCCCACCACGCCGGACGCGACTCCCATGCCGCAACCCCTGATCGAAGCGGCCCTACACCGCTCATTCATGGCGGAGACCCCTGCCATGCACACTTGAACTGCCCGAGCTGCCCGAGCTGCCCGAGCTGCCCGAGCTGCCCGCGTTGCCTTCCGGGCCGCGCCCGCCGAAGCGACCACGGCCGGGCCGACAGAACCCTCGAACGTCAGCCGACCACCAGGCAGTCAGGCAGTCAGGCCGTCATGCCACCATGCGGTCAGGCCGTCACACGTTCTCGCCCTCGGCCAGCCCGACCTGAACCAACGGCTTCCCTCGCTTCCGAGACACGAACACACCGCGCCCCGCAGGCATCGGCCGCGGCCGCACGCCGCCCAGCAGGTCGCCCTCGCCCGGGTCGCCCGCGAGGACGACGCCCTGCGCGCCGAGTTCCTTGATGCGCTGAGTGAAGGCTTCGTAGCCGGCGCGGCCGGCCCCCGCGCTGGAGCGGGCGATGATGAAGCGGACGCCGACGTCACGGGCGAAGGGGAGCATGTCCGTGAGTCCCGACAGCGGGTTGCCGCTCGACGTGGACACCAGGTCGTAGTCGTCGATGATCACGAACACCGTGGGGCCGCGCCACCAGCTGCGGTCGCGCAGTTGCTCCGGCGTGACCTCCGCGGTGGGCGTGCGGCGTTGCATGAGGTCGGCCAGCGCGTCCATGTGGTGCTGCATCTGGTTCGACATGGGGATGTACTCCGCCAGGTGGGAAGGCGGGGTGACACCCAGCAGCGAGCGGCGGTTGTCGACCACGAACAGCTTGCAGTTGTTGCCGTCGTAGCGCTCCGTGAGGCGCTTGATGAGCAGCTTCAGTAGGTTCGACTTACCGGACTCGCTCTCGCCGAAGACGAGGAGGAACGGGTCCTGGTCGAAGTCCACGAAGACCGGTTCGAGATTGTCCTCGTCGAGGGCGAAGGAGATGCCGCGGTTCGGGAAACGGTCCCCCGGCGGCAGCTGCGCAGCCGGGAACTCCCGTGGCAGGAGGCGCACTTCGGGAGCGCCGGGCTGTTGCCAGTGGCGGCCGACCTCGGCCGCGAGGCCCGCCGTCGCCTCCGCCAGATCCGTGTCGGAGGACAGGCCGTCGATACGTGGGACCGCTGCCATGAAGTGCTGCTTCTGCGGCGTCTGACCGCGTCCGGGAACACCTGTGGGAACGTTCGCCGCCACCCTGCGGTCGAACTCGGAGTCCATGGGGTCGCCGAGCCGCAGCTCCAGGCGGTTCATCAGGTGGTCCTTGAGGTTCGAGCGGACCTCCATGGAGCGCGACGCGGTGAGGATCAGATGGACTCCGTAACCGAGGCCGCGCGCCGCGATGTCCAGGATCAACGAGTCCAACGCCTCGTAGTCCTGGCGGAAGTTGCCCCAGCCGTCGATGGCAAGGAAGACATCGCCCCAGGGCTGGTCGGCCACCGAGATGTCACCCCGAGCACGACGGGCCCGGAAGTCGGCGATCGACGAGATTCCCGCGGCGCGGAAGTACTCCTCACGCCGGGTCAGGACGCCGTACACCTCCGCCACGGTGCGCCGGACCTTCTCGGGGTCCAGGCGCGAGGCCACCCCGCCCACATGCGGCAGGTCGGCCACGGCCGACAGACCGCCACCACCGAAGTCGAGCCCGTAGAACTGGACTTCGTGAGGGGTGTGGGTGAGTGCGAACGACGCGACGATCGAACGCAGCAGCGTCGACTTGCCGGACTGCGGGCCGCCGAGGACCTGCATGTGGCCGGCCGCGCCGCCGAAGTCGGTCCACAGCGGTTCGCGCCGCTGCTCGTACGGCTTGTCGACGATGCCGACCGGGACGACGAGTCGGCCCGCGCCCTCGTAGCCGGGCTGTGTCATGCCGCGGCCGGGCACCGGAGCGAGTCCGGGCAGCAGGGAGTCGAGCGACGGCGGACTGTCCAACGGGGGCAGCCACACCTGGTGGGCGGCCGGCCCCTGCGCCTCCAGACGCCGGACGATCACGTCCAGCACCGTGTCGGCGAGCGCGTCGTCCTGCTGCTCGTCGGGCTCCTCCCGGCGCTGCTGCGGCACCGGCGCGTACTGCACCGGGACTTCGGCCGCGGTGAACAGCACGGGCCGACGGTCGACCGGCAGCTGCCCGCCCGGCACGACGGCCTGCTGGGAATCCGAGCGATACACGCCGGAGACGTACGCGGCCTTGAAGCGCACCATCTCTTCCGTGCCGAACTTCAGAATGCCGGAGCCCGGCACGTTCGGCAGCTCGTAGGCGTCAGGGACGCCGATCGCGGCGCGTGACTCCGCCGCCGAGAACGTCCGCAGACCGATCCGGTACGACAGGTAGGTCTCCAACCCCCTCAGGCGGCCCTCCTCCAGGCGTTGCGAGGCGAGCAGCAGGTGCACGCCCAGGGAACGGCCGATACGGCCGATCTGGACGAACATCTCGATGAAGTCCGGCTTCGCGGTGAGCAGCTCGCTGAACTCGTCGATCACCAGGACGAGCGACGGGATGGGCTGGAGCGGGGCGCCGGCCGCGCGGGCCTTCTCGTAGTCGTGGATGTTGGCGTAGTTACCGGAATCGCGGAGCAGCTCCTGGCGGCGGTTCAGCTCACCGCGGATCGAATCGCCCATGCGGTCGACCAGGGTCAGGTCGTCCGCGAGGTTGGTGATCACGGCCGCCACATGGGGCATCTGCGCCATACCCGCGAAGGTCGCACCACCCTTGAAGTCCGCCAGGACGAAGTTCAGCGTCTCGGAGGAGTGGGTGACAGCCAGACCCAGGACCAGGGTGCGCAGCAGCTCCGACTTCCCGGAGCCGGTCGCGCCGACGCAGAGGCCGTGCGGACCCATTCCCTCCTGTGCGGCCTCCTTGAGGTCGAGCATCACGGTCCGGCCGTCCTCGCCGAGGCCGATCGGTACCCGCAGCCGCTCCGACTGAGAACGCGGGCGCCAGGTCCGCCGCGGGTCGACCGAGGCCGCGTCGCCCAGATTCAGCAGTTCCGTGAAATCCAGGTTCGCCAGCAGTGGTTCGCCGTCGTCGCCGCCCGATGCCATGCGCAGCGGCGCCAGTTGCCGGGCAAGAGCTTCGGCGGCCTCGTACGACAGGACGTCCGGCGTGCCCTCGTACACCATGCCGTGCGCCGACTCCAGGCGCAGTTCCCTGGGGTGCACGATGACGGAGAGGTCGCCGCGCCCGAAACTGAGGTCGCCGGGGACGATCTCGACGACCGTCACGCCCTGCAGACCTTCGGGGCCGGCCAGCAGGGAAGTGGGCGGTAGCGAAACACCGTCGAGCACGACGACCAGGTGCGGTTGCTCGGGGGCCGGCGGAGCGGCGGGGTGGAAACGGGGGCGGCCCTGGAGGACGCCGGCCAGCCGGTCCTCCAGTTCCATCGGATCGATCGTGATCAGGCGCATGCTGCCCGCGCCGTCCGCCCCGCCCCGCGTCTGCGTGTGCGGCAGCCACTTCGCCCATTCCCACTCGGGTGCCGTCTCCCGCCCGGTCGCGACTGCGACGACCAAGTCCTCGGCGGAGTGCAGCGCGGCGAGACAGGCCACGACCGCTCGGGCGGTTCCGCGTACGGTGCCGGGCTCGCCGCTGATCGTCACGTGGTAGAAGGCGCGCAGGGAGACCGCCATCGGCAGATCCTCGAGCGTGCTGTGCGTGGCAAGGAAACGCTGCATGGCCCCGGCGGTCAGCGGTTCCAACTCGTCGACCGGAGCGGTCTGCGGCGTGATCAGGGGAGTGGCCAGGGCCTGCGGGCCGAGCCCCACTCGCACCTGCCCGAAGTCCTCGTCACCGGTGCGCCGCTCCCACACCCGGCTTCCCTCGGCGACCAGGGCCCACAGTTGCTCCGGTGAAGGATGCAGGTAGTACTGGGCGTCGCGCTGGGCCTTGGCGGTGTCCATGGCCCGGTGCCGGGTCTGCGACAGATAGCGCAGATAGTCGCGTCGTATGTCCGCCAGTTGCCCCTGGTTGCCGCGGCGGTAGCGGACCAGCATCGCGACGCCCATCGCGATCGTGGAAGCCACCATCACCATGCCCATGATCTTCATGAAGGGCTGAGCCTGCGGGTTGAAGAAGAACACCACCGAACCGCCCATGCCGAGCATGGGCAGGAGCTGCATGAGCGCGCCCTCCTGCTGCCCCCGCGGAAGCTCCGGCGGAGGCTGCAGCACGACCTCGTCCGTGGGCACTTCCTTCGGCAGCACCCGCGGCGGGCGCTTGACGACGATGTGGCTCACTACGCACCAATTCCCTTGCCGGACCGAGTCGTTTCGTCCGCCGCCCCGTGTCCGGCCGACGTCGGTCGCGAACGGCGATCCTACTGACAACCGTCGACACCGGCGGGCGGTAGGGTGCCCGGTGAATGCGTGAGCAGTTGCGAATCGTTCCGGGAAAACCGGGCAATCCGCACCGCTCGGAACCAAGCGCCGCTCCCCGCAATTCCCGGGCGTGAGGGCATCGTTGCCCGGCTGCGGGGGTGACGCGGTGCAACCTACACAGGATCTTTGCGGGCGAGCGGGTGCAGGGCGGCATCGCACACCACCCGTCCACCGACGAGGGGGAACAGCAGGTGAGTATCACGGCCTCCGCGCCGGTCGGCGCGACCGGCGGACCGGGCACCGGAGCCTCTTCCGGGGCCGACGGAGCCCCTTCCGGGGCAGGCATGGGCTTCGGCTTCTGCCGGGTCACCATCGTGGCACCCGACAGCCGCATCGACGTCGCGCTGCCCGACGACGTACCGGTCGCCGACCTGTACCCGGAGATCCTGAGGCTTTCCCAGCAGAGCCCGGACGAGGGCGCTCCGGTCGGCTATCACCTCGTACGCCGTGACGGCACGGTCCTCGACGGTGCGCGGTCGCTCGTGGCGCAGCGCATCCTCGACGGAGAGCTGCTCGCGTTGCGTCCGTTCGCCGAGTCACTGCCCCCGGCCGTCCTCGACGATGTGTCCGAGGCGGTGGCCGCCGCCGTCACCCGTGATCGCACCCTGTGGAACGGCGAGCTCACCCGGGCCGCCGGCCTCGTCGCGGGCGGTGTCCTGCCTGCCCTGCTGGCGTTCGTGGCCTGGAGTTCCCAGATCCGCCACGACATGAACAGCCTGCAGGGCGTGATCGCCGGCGTCTGCGGGGTCCTGCTGCTCAGCATCGCTTGCGTTCGCGCACGCGTGTACGGCGATCGCGGCTCCGCGATCGCCCTCGGTCTGGGCGCCCTGCCGAACGTCGCCGTTGCAGGCTCCGGACTGCTCCCTCTCTCCGAGGGGCAGGGCATCGGGCGGTTGCAGTTTCTGCTCGCCTGTACGGCGGTTCTGCTCGCCGCCGTGGTACTCACCTTGCTGTCGCCCGGTGGCGACGGACCCTTCGTCGCCTTCGTCTTCGCCTCAGCGGTCGGTCTGATCACCACCTTCATCGCCATCCTGACGAACCTGCGGCCCATGGAGACGGCCGCCGTCTGCGCCCCGCTCTCCGTCGTCGCGCTCGCCTTCCTGCCCGGCCTGTCCATGCGCTTCGCACGGTTGCCGATCGGTTTCGAACAGCCCAATCCGTCCTGGGGCGGCTACGACGCGGGCGAGCCGGCCCCGCAGGAGCCCATCGACGTCGAGCGCATCGCAGCCCAGGCCCGCCGCGGCCACGAGCTTCTCGTCGGCCTCGTCGGCGGCTGCGCGCTCGTCTCCGTGGGCGCGTCGATCGTCCTGGGCTTCTCCGGCGATGTGTGGGCGGAGCTGCTGGCTCTGTCCACAGGCGTGGCGATGCTGATGCGCGCCCACCTCTTCCGTTACACCGCACAGGTCGGTGCCGCCCTTGCGGCCGGCCTCGTGGCCCTGGTCTTCCTCGGAGTCGGGCTCGTACTGAACCCGCCGCAGGACTACGTGCGCGACGCCGCCCTCGGCGACACCATCGCCCTCGACATCCGCAGCGTCTGGCTCGCCGCAGCGATCGCCGTGGCCGCCGTCCTGGTCACCGCGATCGGACTCATCACCCCGCAGCGTGGTGTGACCCCGTTCTGGGGACGATTCCTGGAGATCGCCGAGAGCTTCGTCCTGCTCACACTGGTCCCGCTCGCCCTGGCCGTCTTCGACGTGTACGCGCGGGCTCGGGCCATGACCAGCTAGCGCCGCGGCGGGCTCGCCTTCGGTGCCGTATGGACCTGCCTCGTCGGCAAGGAGCAGGGTTACCTCGTCGTCAACGTGACGGGCGGATCAGCGCTGTGGCCCGAATCCTCGCCCGGGGTGCCCATCGGTGAAGCGGCGTACGAGGCGACGCACATGTCACCGGGCTGTTCGTATGTCGCTTCCGTTGTCGTCGCGGCAGGCAACGTCGGGAAAGCGGCTCGTGGCCCGACCTGCGGTGGCAGGCGGAGGCGAGTCACCCTGCTCGGGTCCTTCGCCGGGCCGACACCGAACGGGCGGGGGCAGGGAACCGACTTGCCGGCCCCCTGCCCCCGCCCGTCACCGCCAGGCCTACGCGTCCGGTCCCCCGTTGTGCGGGGCCGGCTCCAGATCGAACTCCCCGTCCCTCGCCCCCAGCACGAACGCCCGCCACTCCGCCTCGGTGTACCGCAGCACGGTGTCGGGGTCGAGCGAGGACCGCATGGCCACGGCACCCTGCGGGAGGTAGGCGATCTCGACCCGCTCCTGCTGATCCTCGGTCCCCGGCGCGCTGTGCCACTCGACGCCGGAGATGTCGAGGGCGTACAGCTCGTCCTTCTCCCGCTCCTTGCGCGCCTTGAGTTCCTTGTCCTCGGTCTCGGCCATCGCGGCTCGGTCCCTTCTTCTGTGCCAACGAGCTCCGTGCCAACGAGCTCTGTGTCAACAAGCTGCACGGCCACCGTACTTGCCGCTGTTCCCCCTGGTCAGGGGATTGCCGATGTACGCGCACCGCGCCGGCGGCCGCCGCTGTCGTCCGGCCCGGCCGGTTCCCGCCCGCCCCTTCGGAACAAAGGTTTCTCTTCTCGGCGGGGGGGGGGGGGGGGGGGGGGGGC
>NZ_LRTR01000795.1 GCF_001550375.1 Streptomyces europaeiscabiei
CACGGCCCGTGCGGTCCCGCGACCGCTCGTGGCCCGGGTTAGGGTCGGGGGCTCCCCGGCGGGGGCCACCGCACCCGCGACGGCAGTGCCCCCGTGCCGGTCAGCCGTGCCACGACCTCCACAGGGCGGCGTACGCGCCGTCCGCCTCGACCAGTTGGTCGTGGCTGCCCAGTTCGCTGATGCGGCCGTCCTCGACGACGGCGATGACGTCGGCGTCGTGGGCGGTGTGCAGACGGTGGGCGATGGCGATGACGGTGCGGCCGTCGAGGACGCGGGCGAGAGAGCGTTCCAGATGGCGGGCCGCACGAGGGTCGAGGAGGGAGGTCGCCTCGTCCAGGACCAGCGTGTGCGGGTCGGCGAGTACCAGCCGTGCCAGCGCGATCTGCTGGGCCTGCGCCGGCGTGAGCGCGAACCCGCCGGAGCCGACCTCGGTGTCCAGCCCCTCGTCCAGCGCCTGTGCCCAGGTGTCGGCGTCGACCGCGCCCAGAGCCGCCCACAGCTCGGCGTCCTGCGCACCCGTGCGGGCGAGGAGCAGGTTGTCGCGCAGGGAGCCGACGAACACATGGTGTTCCTGGTTGACCAGCGCCACATGGGAGCGGACGTCCTCGGCGGGCATCCGGGACAGCTCCGCGCCACCCAGGGTGATGCGGCCGTCGCGGGGTGCGTAGATCCCGGCGAGGAGCCTGCCCAGGGTCGACTTGCCCGCGCCGGAGGGACCGACGAGGGCGAGCCGGGTGCCGGGCGCGACCTCCAGGGACACCTTGCGCAGCACGTCGACGCCTTCGCGGTACCCGAAGCGCACCCGGTCGGCGTGGACATGGCGACCCTCGGGGGTCACGGCCGGGTCACCCGCGTCCGGTTCGATGTCCCGCACACCGACCAGGCGCGCCAGCGACACCTCGGCGACCTGCAGCTCGTCGTACCAGCGGAGGATCAGGTTGATCGGGTCGACGAGCATCTGGGCGATGAGCGCGCCCGTGGTCAGCTGGCCGAGCCCGATCCAGCCCTGCAGGACGAACACCCCGCCGATGATCAGGACCGAGCCGAGGACCGTGGTGTGCGTGAGGTTGATGACCGGGAAGAGCACCGACCGCAGCCACAGTGTGTACCGTTCCCAGGCGGTCCACTCCCGGACGCGTTGGTTCGACAGGTCGATGCGGCGCGTGCCGAGACGGTGGGCCTCGACCGTGCGGCCGGCGTCCACGGTCTCCGCGAGCACGGCGGCGACGGCGGCGTACCCGGCGGACTCCGAGCGGTAGGCGGAGGGGGCACGCTTGAAGTACCAGCGGCAGCCGAGCACCAGCAGCGGCATGGCCAGCAGTACGGCGAGGGCCAGTGGGGGTGCGGTCACGGCGAGCCCGCCGATGAGCAGGGCCACCCAGACCACGCCGATCGCCAGCTGGGGCACGGCTTCGCGCATGGCGTTGGCGAGCCGGTCGATGTCCGTGGTGATGCGGGAGAGGAGGTCACCCGTGCCGGCGCGTTCCAGGACGCCCGGGGGCAGTCCGACCGACCGTACGAGAAAGTCCTCGCGGAGGTCGGCCAGCATCCGCTCACCGAGCATGGCGCCGCGCAGACGCACCTCCCGTACGAAGACGGCCTGGACGACGAGGGCGACGACGAACACCGTCGCCGTGAACTCCAGATGGAGTTCACGCGTCCCGTCGGAGACGCGCTCGACGAGGGCGCCGAGCAGGTAGGGGCCCGCCATCGAGGCCACGACGGCGATCGTGTTGACGGTGATGAGCAGGACGAAGGCCCTGCGGTGCCGGCGGAACAGTTCGGCCACGTAGGCGCGTACGGTCGCGGGGGCGCCGACGGGCAGGGTGTTCGCCGTCGTCGGGGCGGACGGGTCGTAGGCCGGGGGCGCTACGCCGATCATGCGGTCTCCTCGATCTCTTCCAGTTCGTCCAGCACGTCGCTGAGGGCGGTCTTGCGGTCCGGCGGCCGACCCGCGAAGGCAGCCCTCTTGGCGGGCCCGGTAGCCGGTGCGGCCTTCCCGTCGGGCCTGCCGACGGAAGTGGCCTCCGCCTCCGGCCCGGCAGCCGTCGCGGCCTCCTTCGCCTCCGGCCCGTCTGCCGGCACGGCCTTCGGTTCCGCACCGCCGACCCTTGCGGCTTCCGCATCCGCCTCGCGGGCCATTGCCGCCTGCCTCTCGGGCCCGTCGGCCGGGGCGGTCTCCTCGTCGGTCTCGCGGGTGACGACGGCTCGGTATCGGGGTTCCTCGTGGATGAGGTCGCGGTGCAGGCCGACCGCCGTGACCTTGCCCTCGTGCACCAGGACGACGCGTTCGGCGAGGTCCAGGAGGAGAGGTGAGGAGGTGAGGACGACCGTTGTGCTGCCCGCCCGCAGCGACCGGATGCCGTCGGCCACCCGCGCCTCGGTGTGCGAGTCGACGGCCGAGGTCGGCTCGTCCAGGACCAGTACGCCCGGGTCCGTGATCAGGGACCGGGCCAGTGCGAGCCGCTGGCGCTGGCCGCCGGACAGGGACCGGCCGCGTTCGGTGATCCGTGCGTCCAGTGCGTCCTCGGCGCCGAGCGACCCCTGGATCAGGGCTTCCAGCACGTCACCGCACTGTGCGGCGGCCAGCGCATCCTCGGTGGTGACCTCGCCCGAGGCGGGGACGTCGAGGAGTTCTCGCAGCGTGCCGGAGAGCAGCACGGGGTCCTTGTCCTGGACGAGGACGGCCGTGCGGGCGGAGTCGAGGGGCAGCTCGTCGAGCGGTACGCCGTCGAGCAGCACGGAGGTGCCCTCCTCGGTGGCATGCCCGCCCAGCCGTTCCGCCAGTCGTCCGGCCGCGTCCGGGTCGCCGCACACCACTGCGGTGAGACACCCGGCGGGCGCGAGCAGCCCGGTCGCCGGGTCGTACAGGTCCCCGGTGGGCACGGCGGCCTCGCGGGACCCTTCCGTGTCCGTGGCCCGTTCCAGCGACAGCACTCCGGCGGCCCGTTTGGCGGACGGACGGGAGAAGGAGTACGCCATCGCGATCTCCTCGAAGTGGCGGAGCGGGTACGCCAGCAGCATGACCGCGCTGTACACGGTGACCAGTTCGCCGATAGTGATCCGTCCCTCGCGAGCGAGACCCACGCCGTGCCAGACGACCGCGATCATCAGCAGCCCCGGCAGCAGGACCTGGACGCCGGAGATGAGGGCCCACATACGGGCGCTGCGGACGGCGGCGTGGCGGACCTCCTGGGAGGCCCGGCGGTAGCGGTCGAGGAAGAGCTCCTCGCCGCCGATGCCGCGCAGGACGCGCAGGCCCGCGACGGTGTCGGAGGCCAGCTCGGTGGCGCGGCCCGCCTTCTCGCGCTGGAAGTCGGCACGCCGGGTCGCGCGAGGCAGCAGCGGCAGCACGGAGAGGGCGAGGACGGGGACACCGACGGCGACGATGATGCCGAGCGCGGGCTGGTAGACGACCAGGCCGACACAGATCAGCACCACGGTGAGGGCCGCCGCGGTGAACCGGGAGACGGCCTCGACGAACCAGCCGATCTTCTCGACGTCGCCCGTGGAGACCGCGACGATCTCACCGGCCGCCACCCGACGCGTCAGCGCCGAGCCGAGCTGGGCCGTCTTGCGGGCCAGCAACTGCTGGACGCGCGCGGCCGCGGTGATCCAGTTGGTGACCGCCGACCGGTGCAGGAAGGTGTCGCCCAACGCGATGGTGAACCCGCACAGCATCAGCAGCACACCCGCGAGGGCGAGCCGGGAGCCGGAGCGGTCGACCACGGCCTGGATGGCGAAGCCGACGCAGAACGGGAGTCCGGCCACGGAGGTGAAGTGCAACAACCCCCATGCCAGCGCCTTGAACTGTCCGCCGAGCTGATTCCGGCCGAGCCACCACAGGAATCGGGGACCCGAGCGTGCGTCCGGCACACCAGGGTCCTTGTACGGAAGGTCTTGAATCTGCATGACGTCCCAGAGGCTCGTGTCAGAGTGGGGGAGAAGTGGGGAGAAAAGGGGCGGCGAGGGTCGACGACCGGCCGTGAAAGGGTCGCGTCGCAGCGTGGTCGGAAGCAAACGGTTTTCCGGTGCCGGGCAAAGTTTCGGCCTGGACCACCCGTGCGAGGCCCGGCGGGCGGGACGGCGGGCGTATCCGTCCGCTGCGCGGTGCGACGATGGACCGTATGCGAATAGGCGGTACGAGGCGGGGACGAACCGGCGTGGTGAGCGATGTGGATGCGGGCTGTGCGAACAACGAGGGTGGGGCGAGGGGCACGGCTCGCGTCCGGCTCGCGGCGGTGGTCTGTGGTGCGCTGGTGATGTCCCTGGCGGCGTGCGGCGGTTCGGGCGGCACGAACGACGGAGCCAAGGCCGACACGGGCGCCACGAAGTCCGGGGACAGGACCGACCGTTCCGAGGCGCGAACCGAGGACCCGACCCGTATCCCGGACGTCGGCGACCGTCTCCAGAAGCAGATCCCCGCCGAATCCCGCCAGGTCGTGGCGGTTTACGGGGAGGGCGAGAACGACGCCGACGCCACGGTCGTGCTGTACACGAAGAGCGGATCCACCTGGAAGAAGACCCGCAGCTGGGAGGGGCACAACGGCAAGAAGGGCTGGACGGCCGACCATCGGGAGGGCGACCGGCGCAGCCCCGTGGGGGTGTTCACGCTCAGCGACGCGGGAGGCGTCCTCGCCGACCCGGGTGCCAAGCTCCCGTACAGCCGGTCGGCGTCGTTCCAGGCGCCGCACTACTGGGCCAAGTCGCACTGGCACGACTTCGACTATGTGATCGCCATCGACTACAACCGCGTCAAGGGCACTTCGCCGATCGACCCGACGCGCCCCGAGGGCCAGTCGAAGGGCGGCAGCATCTGGCTGCACATGGACCACGGCAGCGGCACCTCGGCCTGCGTCAGTCTGTCCAAGTCGGGCATGGAGTACCTGCTGCGTACCCTCGACCCGGACCGGCACCCGGTGATCGTCATGGGGGACAAGGCGGGGCTGAAGGCCTGACCCACCGGGCGCCGCCGCACGCTCGCCGGGCGCGTCCGCGCACTCTTGTGGCCGGAGATCTCATTGCGGCGGGGTGCCGACTCCCCGTAGAACTCCGGCCATGAGAAGTCGGATCATCATGTCCATGCTCACCGGAGCAGCCCTCCTGGCGGGCACCCTCCTAGGGGCCGCCCCAGCCCGATCCGCCGACGTCCCCGCAGAGTTCGGCACAGACTGGCACGACCCCATCACGGCAGCCCCCTCCGTCACCGGACCCGACCACGCCAAGTCGTGCGAAGTGACGGTCGCCGAGGCTCAGTTCAGGGACTTCACGCCGTACCGGGGGGCCTATGCGCCGCCGCGAGGCTGCGGCAAGAGGTGGAGCAAGGTCGTCCTGCGGCTCGACGGCAAGGTGAAGGGCCGCCAGTTCGACCGCCTCGGCCATCTGCGCATCGGCGGCGTCGAGGTGTTCCGGACGTCCACACCGCAGCCCTCGCCCGACGGGATCGAGTGGTCCGTGGAGAAGGACGTCACTCGCTACAGCGACACCCTGCGCACCGCGCAGCCGGTCGAGATGCTCATCGGCAACGTCGTCGACGACACGTACACCGGAATCCTCGACGTCAAGGTCACCCTGACCTTCTACGCGGGCAGGCCCGATGCGGAGACGGCGAAGATCGTCCCCGACCGCGTCCTCACCCTCCAGGACGGCAGCACCCTCACCGCCCCTCGCAACAGCGAGCGCGTCGTCGCCGAGGTGTATGCGACCGGGTCCGGCGGCGGCTGCGAGGAGTACTGGTATCTGACGGTTCCCGAGGGGGCGCCGTACTCCTGCAAGGCGGACGAGGGGCCGTACCGGGAGGTGCAGATCGCCGTGGACGGGCAACTGGCCGGAATCGCCGCCCCGTTCCCGAACGTCTGGACCGGTGGCTGGTCCAACCCCTTCCTCTGGTACGTCGTCCCCGGACCCCGCGCCCTCGACATCCAACCCCTCCGCTATGACCTGACCCCCTTCGCGGGCCTCCTCAACGACGGCCGCCCGCACCGGATCGAGGTCTCCGTCGTCGGCGTGCCCGAAGGGCGGACCGGCTGGAGCACCCCGGTCAACGTCCTCGTGTGGCAGGACGCGAAGAGAGCGCATGTCACCGGCGCCCTGACCAAGGTCCGGGCGGGCGACCTCGCGAACTCGTCCACATACACACCCGGCGCGGAGCACCGCCTCGACACCGAGGGCAACCACCGGCTGACCGTCGCCGGGTACGTGGACACCTCGCACGGCCGTGTGGCGACGACCGTGCGCCGGAGCCTCGCCAATACCTCCACGCACACGTGGTCGGACGGCGAGAACCCCGACGCGCTCGACGCGAGGTGGAGCGACGACGAGACGGTCACCGTCGACGGCAGCGGACCCGCCCGGACGACGCGCGTCAAGCGGTCGTACACGATGGACGGAACGACGACGCTCGGTGCGGGCGACCGGCTGCGGACCGTGCTCACGCTCGGCGACCGGGCGGCGGTCACGCAGACGCTCGGCGGGCGGCGCACGGCGTGGTCCCGGCTCGACGACACCTACACGGGTGACGCCACGTACACGGCGAACGTACCGCGTGACCAGCGCCATGCGGTCGGGACGACGAGTGAGCGCTACCGAGCGTACGGATCGGGCGGCTGCTACGACCGTTCGCTGGTCTCCGTACAGGGAGTGCTGACGGAGGACCGGATGGGCTGTTGACGCCGAATGCGTGCGATGTGACGTCTGTTCGATGATTTACATCGACGAAACGCGGCGGTCTTCCCCACGAGCGAGAACTCCCCGATAGTGATCGGCGCGGAAGCACTTTTCCGCATGCCAGAAATCCCCCTCGGAGGAGTGCCCGTGCCGCAGTCCGTACCGTCCCTGCCGCGACGCGTCGCACGCATGCTGCGTACCTCACTGTTCACACAAGTCGCAGTCGCGCTTGTGCTCGGCATCGTCGTCGGAAGGTTGTGGCCGGACACGGCCACGACCTTCCAGCCGCTCGGCGACGGTTTCATCCGCCTCATCAAGACGGTCATCTCGCCCCTGGTGTTCTGCGTGGTCGTCGTGGGCATCGCCAAGGCCGGCAATCTGAAGGCGTTCGGGCGGATCGGGCTCAAGGCCCTGATCTGGTTCGAGGTCGCGTCGACGGCCGCGCTGCTCATCGGTCTGGTCGCCGCCAACGTCGTCGGCCCCGGCTCGGGCATGAACGTCGACCCCTCGAAGCTCGACACCTCGGCGGTCGACGCGAAGACCGCCGGCGGCGAGCTGCCGACGACCGGCGAGTTCATCCTGAACGCGCTGCCGCAGAGCGCGATCGGCGCGTTCGCCGAGAACTCGCTGCTCCAGGTGCTCGTGCTCGCCTGCCTCGTCGGCGCCGCGCTGCTGCATCTCGGCCACACCAAGGTGCCCAAGATCCTGCCCGCCATCGAGCAGGCCCAGGAGGTCATCTTCGCGATCGTCGGCTTCGTCATGAAGCTGGCCCCGCTCGCCGTGTTCGGCGCGATGGTCCACCTGGTGGGCGAGTACGGCCTCGGCGTGATGAAGACCTACGCCAAACTGATCATCCTCTGCTACGCCGTGGCCCTCGTCTTCCTCGTGCTGCTCAGTGTCGCGCTGAAGCTGGTGACCGGGCTGAGTCTGTGGAAATTCGTCCGCTACACCCGCGCGGAGATGCTGCTCGCGCTGGGCACCGCCTCCAGCGAGAGCGTCATGCCGCGCATGATGCAGAAGCTGAGGCAGGCGGGCGCCCGTGACGACGCCGTGGGTCTCGTGCTGCCCACCGGCTACTCCTTCAACCTCGACGGCGCGTCCATCTACCTCTCCATCGGCACGCTGTTCATCGCGCAGGCCGTGGGTGTGGACCTCAGCCTCAGCCAGCAGATCACCGTCATCCTGGTCCTGATGCTGACCAGTAAGGGCATGGCCGGCATTCCCGGTTCGGCCTTCCTCGCCCTGTCGGCGACCGCGTCCTCGCTCGGCGCCATCCCGGCCGGAGCCGTCGCCCTCCTTCTCGGCGTCGACCGCATCATGGACTCGATGCGCGTCGTCACCAACCTCCTCGGCAACTGCGTCGCCGTCTTCGCGGTGTCGAAGTGGGAGGGCGCACTGGACACCGAACGGGCGAAGAAGATGCTCGACGGGGAGATCCAGTTCGTGGAGGAGGACGAGCCCGCCGAAGACGGGGACCGACCTGCCGAGACCCCCGTCACGACTGCCGAGACCCCTGCGAAGACTGCCGAGACACCCGCGAAGGCGGAGGTACCCGCGCTTTCCAAGGTCGAGGCGAAGGAACCCGCACCCGAAGTGAGTTGACCACTCCTTCTCCGACCTCGCCCATGGCGAAGGGCCCGGCGCAGCACTCTGCGCCGGGCCCTTCGCTCACGCCGGCTCAGCAGCCGCCGCTCAGCAACTCCGCTCCGCCGCCGGCGCTCCGTCGATCAGTGTGTCGAGCAGCCCCCCGAGCACCCCCCGCTGGTCGTCGAGCAGTGGCGCCAGAATCTCCTCCGCCGCCGCACGTCGCGCATGGTGCAGCTCCCGCAGTACCTTGCGGCCCTCGTCCGTGACCTCTATCCGGATCACCCGCCGGTTGGTGGGATCGGGCACCCGGCGCACCCGGCCACTCTCCTCCAGCGCGTCGACCAGGGTCGTCACGGCCCGGGGCACGACCTCCAGCCGCGCCGCCAGATCGGCCATGCGCGGCGGCGTGTCGTAGTGCGCGAGGGTGCGCAGGAGCCGGGACTGCGCCGGGGTGATCTCCAACCCGCTCTGCTGGAGGTGGCGCTTCTGGATGCGGTGCACACGGCGGGTGAGCCGCAGCAACTGTTCGGCGAGCAGTCCGTCGGCGTCGGGGGTGGTCATACGGGAACAATATCAGGACCATGTTCATTGTGAGCATAGGTAACAATGAGCTAAGCTCCGGAAATCCGTGCCAAGGCAGCCATCCCATCCGCCTCACCTCCCGTAGGAGCCCATGCATCCCGAACACGAACCCACCCGGGGCCCGTCCGGCAAGTCGCAGGAACAGCCCCGACAGGTACGCCGCATCCTGAAACTCTTCCGCCCCTATCGCGGCCGGCTCGCCGTCGTCGGCCTGCTCGTCGGCGCCGCGTCGCTCGCGTCGGTCGCCACGCCCTTCCTCCTCAAGGAGATACTCGACACCGCGATCCCCGAGCGTCGCACCGGTCTGCTGAGCCTGCTCGCGCTCGGCATGATCCTGAGTGCGGTGCTCACCAGCATCTTCGGTGTCCTGCAGGCGCTGATCTCCACGACCGTCGGCCAGCGCGTCATGCACGATCTGCGCACCGCCGTCTACGGCCGGCTGCAGCGCATGTCGCTCGCCTTCTTCACCCGCACCCGCACCGGCGAGGTCCAGTCCCGCATCGCCAACGACATCGGCGGCATGCAGGCGACCGTCACCTCCACGGCCACCTCCCTGGTCTCCAACACCACCAGCGTGGTCGCCACGGTCGTCGCCATGGTCGCCCTGGACTGGCGGCTCACCGTGGTCACCCTGCTCCTGCTGCCGCTGTTCGTGTGGATAAGCCGCCGGGTCGGCAACGAGCGCAAGAAGATCACCACCCAGCGCCAGAACCAGATGGCGGCCATGGCCGCGACGGTCACCGAGTCGCTGTCCGTCAGCGGCATCCTGCTCGGCCGCACGATGGGTCGCGCCGACTCGCTCACCAAGTCCTTCGCCGAGGAGTCCGAGCGGCTCGTCGATCTGGAGGTCAGGGTCAACATGGCCGGGCGCTGGCGCATGGCCGTCATCACCGTGGTCATGGCCGCCATGCCCGCCGTCATCTACTGGACCGCAGGCATCGCGCTCCAGCTCGGCGGCCCGTCCGTCTCGGTCGGTACGCTCGTGGCCTTCGTCTCGCTCCAGCAGAACCTGTTCCGGCCGACCGTGAGCCTGTTGTCCACCGGCGTCCAGATCCAGGCCTCGCTCGCCCTCTTCCAGCGCATCTTCGAGTACCTCGACCTGCCCATCGACATCACCGAACCCGAGCGCCCGGTCCACCTCGACCAGGTCAAGGGCGAGGTCCGCTTCGAGAACGTCGAGTTCCGCTACGACGGCGAAGGTCGCGGCAGCCCCGGCAGCCCCGGCGGCGATGCCAAGGCGCGCCCGATCCTCGACGGCATCGACCTCACCGTCCCGGCCGGCGGCAGCCTCGCCGTCGTCGGGCCGACCGGCGCCGGCAAGTCCACGCTCGGTTGTCTGGTGCCGAGGCTGTACGACGTCACGGGCGGCCGGGTCACCCTCGACGGGGTCGACGTACGCGACCTGGACTTCGACACGCTGGCCCGCGGCATCGGCGTCGTCTCCCAGGAGACCTACCTCTTCCACGCCTCGGTCGCCGACAACCTGCGCTTCGCCAAGCCGGACGCCACCGACGAGGAGCTCCACGCGGCGGCGCGGGCGGCCCAGATCCACGACCACATCGCGGCCCTGCCCGACGGCTACGGCACGGTCGTCGGCGAACGCGGCCACCGCTTCTCCGGAGGTGAGAAGCAGCGCCTGGCCATCGCCCGCACCATCCTGCGCGACCCGCCCGTCCTGATCCTCGACGAGGCGACCAGCGCCCTCGACACCCGTACCGAGCACGCGGTGCAGCAGGCCATCGACGCGCTGTCCGCCAACCGCACCACCGTCACCATCGCCCACCGGCTCTCCACCGTCCGGGAAGCCGACCAGATCGTCGTACTGGACTCCGGTCGTGCGGTGGAACGCGGTACGCACGAGGAACTGCTGGAGCGCGACGGGCGGTACGCGGCTCTCGTGCGGCGGGACGCGCGGCTGGCTCCGGGCCGCGAGGTGATCGAGGCGCCGAAACTGGAACCGACAAGATGAAGATATGCCGGGTTTGAGGTGATATGCGGGTTACCGTGCCCGCATGCAGATGAACACTCCGCCACGGAGCACGATTCGACTGACGCGCAGGGGCCGGGCCGCCCTCATCGCGACCGGAGCCGTCGTGGCGGCCACCGCCGTGGCGGTGCCGCTGCTGAGCGTTCAGACCGGTGGCGGCGCGGCCGAGCACCCGACGTCACTGGTGATCCCGGAGGGCTGGCGCTCCGGACAGGTCTACGCAGCCGTCGACAAGGCCCTCGCCCTGCCCGCCGGATCCACCAAGAAATCCCTGGCCAAGGCCAAATTGAAGCTCCCGGCCGATGCCGAGGGCAACCCGGAGGGCTACCTCTTCCCGGCGACGTATCCCCTGCGGGAGAAGTCGACTCCCGAGTCCCTGCTGTCGTTCATGGTCGAGACCGCGCACAAGAAGTTCAACGGCGGTCACGTCACGGCCGGGGCCCAGCGCAACGCGATGAACGTCTACCAGGCGGTCACCATCGCGAGCATCGTCCAGGCCGAGGCGGCCGCCGAGAAGGACATGGGCCGCGTCGCCCGGGTCGTCTTCAACCGCCTGGAGCGCGGCATGCCGCTGCAGATGGACTCCACCATCAACTACGCGCTGAACCGCTCCACGCTGGACACCACCGCCGACGACACGAAGATCGACAGCCCCTACAACTCGTACCGGCGCATGGGCCTGCCGCCCACGCCGATCGCCAACCCGGGCGAGGCGGCGATGCGCGCCGCGGTCAATCCCACGTCGGGCGACTGGCTGTACTTCGTGACGGTCAAGCCCGGCGACACCCGCTTCACGGCGAACTACCAGGAACACCTGCGCAATGTCGCCGAGTTCAACCAGAACCGGAAGAAGCCGTCACCGACCGCCGAGGCGAGCACCCCGCCCCCCTCGCAGGCGGCTCGCTGAGTCTGCCGAGGCGGCTCGGGACGTCAGACGGCGGCGACCGGTTCGTTCGCCAGCAGTCGCCTGATGTCCCGTACCGCCGCGCGGCCGGCGCGGTTGGCGCCGATGGTGCTCGCCGAGGGGCCGTAGCCGACCAGATGGACCCGTGGGTCGGCGAGCGCGCGGGTGCCGTCGACCCGGATGCCGCCGCCGGGCTCGCGCAGCCGTAGCGGCGCCAGATGGTCGACGGCGGGGCGGAAGCCGGTCGCCCAGAGGACGACGTCGGCGTCCACGTGGCGGCCGTCGTCCCACTCCACTCCGTCGGCCGTGATCCGGTCGAACATCGGCAGCCGGTCCAGCACGCCGTCGGCGAGGCCCTGCCGGATCGCGTCGTTGAGCGGCAGTCCCGTCACCGACACGACGCTCTTCGGCGGCAGACCCTGCCGTACCCGCTCCTCCACCAGGGCGACGGCCGCCCGCCCCGCGCCCTCGTCGAACGGCCCCTCGCGGAAGACGGGCGGACGCCTCGTCACCCATGTCGTCGCGGCGGCGTACGGGGCGATCTCCAGCAGGTGCTGCGTCCCGGACGCACCCCCGCCCACCACGACCACCCGCAGCCCCGCGAACTCCTCGGGCCCCGGGTACTGGGCGGTGTGCAACTGCCGTCCCCGGAACGTCTCCTGACCGGGATAGCGCGGCCAGAACGGCCGGTCCCAGGTGCCCGTCGCGTTGATCAGCGCGCGCGTCGACCAGGTACCGTCCGAGGCCTCCACCAGCAGGCGCCCGCCCTCGCCCTCCCGCACCGCGCGGACGTCCACCGGACGCCGTACCCGCAGGTCGAAGGTGTGTTCGTACGAGTCGAAGTACTCCCTGACGACCTCGGCGGACGGCCGTGCCGGATCGGCCCCCGTCAGTTCCATACCCGGCAGCGCGTGCATCCCGTGCACCTTGCCGTACGTCAGCGACGGCCAGCGGAACTGCCATGCGCCTCCCGGGCCGGGGGAGTGGTCCAGCACCACGAAATCGCGCTCCGGCTCGAAACCGGTCCGGCGAAGGTGGTAGGCGCCGGCCAGACCTGCCTGGCCGGCGCCGATGACGACTACCTCGACCTCGCGCGTGTTGTTCACGCTTCTACCAACCGTGAAGGGGGTGCGGATCTTCCCACAGCCCGTACGCCGTCGGTTCCGGGATCGCGCCCGCCCCGAACGGGTACGCCCCTCCAGGCGCGGTCAGCCGGACAGCCGGTCAGCCGGTCAGCCGGTCAGCCGGTCAGCCGGTCAGCCGGACAGCCGGACAGCCGGACAGCCGGACAGCACGACAGGCTCGACACCCGGTGCGTGGCACTCCTCGATCGGGTGTGGGAGCTCGGCACGGCCGCCGGCGAGCGCGATGTCGGCGCCACCTCGGGCGAGACCGACCCCCGCCCGGGAGGGGATCGGGGTGCATCTGCGGTCCGTCCCGGGAGCCGCCGTGCAGGGCGAGCGTCCGCCGCCGGTCACCGGTGCACTCACGTGCACGCGGGTGAACGCGGATGTATTCCGGCGGCTTCGGCAGTGGTGTCGACGCCCAGTCGTTCGAGGAGTTGTCCGCGCAGCTCGGCGAACCGGGGGTCGGTGAGGTCGCGGGGCCGGTCCAGGTCGACCGGTGTCTCGTACGCGATGACACCGTCGTCCATCACGAGGACGCGGTCGGCGAGCAGCACCGCCTCCTCGACGTCGTGCGTGACGAGGAGCACCGCGCAGCCGCGCCGCTGCCACAACTCGCCCACCAGGCGATGTGCCTTGATCCGGGTGAGCGCGTCGAGGGAACCGAACGGCTCGTCGAGCAGCAGCAGATCGGGTTCACGGGCCAACACTCCTGTCAGAGAAGCGCGTTGGGCCTCTCCGCCGGAGAGCGTCCTGGGCCGGGCGCCGGAGCGATGCTCCAGGCCGACCTGCGCGAGCGCCTGCTCGGCGAGGGAGCGTTCGGTCCTGCCCGGCAGACCGCGCAGGACCTTCCACCACACCCTCTTCCACGGCATCAACCTCGGTGTCCGGTACGCGAAGGCCCTGCGGCGTGGCACCAGGACGGTTCCCTCGATGTCGCGGTCGAGCCCGGCGAGGATGCGCAGCAGAGTGGACTTGCCGCAGCCGCTGCGGCCGAGCAGGGCCACGAACTCGCCCGGCCGGACGTCGAGTCGGAGATCGTCGAGGACGGCACGGCCGTCGAAGGTGCGGGTGAGACCCTCGACGTGCACGGCGTGGAGCGCGGAAGCGGTAGAGGTGAGGGCGGGGGTGGTCGCGGGGGCCGGGTGAGCCTTCGTCTTGGTCACCGGCCGGTGAACGTCGGTCGCCATTGCGGCAGCAGCCTTTCGAGGGAGCGGACGATGAAGTCGGCGAGCGGGCCGAGGAAGGCGTGGACGATGAGGCAGACCACGATCACGTGGGTCAGCGGGAAGTCCCGAGCCTGCGGAAGGGACCCGGAGGGGTGCGCCGCAGCCGACGGGGGCACGGGTGAGGCGGGCGGAGCCGGGGACGATGGATTCGAGGGCGAGTCGGGGGTCCGGGTCCAGTTCGGCATCGAGTCGCAGGGAACCGGAAGAGCCGGGACCGGGGGAGCCGGGACTGCCGGAAGAGCCGGGACCGGGGAGCCGTTGTGGGTATCGGCTGTGTCCGGAGCATCCGCCTGATCGGAATAGGGCGGGGCATGACTGACGCTCATGGGAGCTCCACGGGGGAGAACGCCGGTGGGGGCGACCGTGTGGTGCCACCGCGTCGGACACCGGTCGACGGATCGCTCGGTGGACCCGGCTGGTCAGGCGTGCGGACGGGGCAGCGCGCAGGCCGAGGAGAAAGGGAGGCGAAGGGGCGTCAGCAGCCGCGACGACACGCGGCGGAGGCCACCCGCAGGAGGTCGATGTGACCGCGCGAAGTGAGCAGGGCTGAACGCGACATACGGCGAAACTAGCCAGCCGGTCCGCACACGGTCAATGGCGTCTCGCGAAGTGGATGCCAGGTATCACCAGGTGAGCGCTGTCGGCGCGGGCGGTCGTTCCCGCACGGCGCCTGCGGGGTGCGCGAGGATGAAGTCATGTCCGATGTCTTCACCACCCGAGTCCTGAACATCGCCTCCGGCTCCCGCGAACGGGTCGTCGACCTGACCCACGACTGCGAGACGTTCCTCCGCGAGGCTGCGGCCGGCCGGGACGGTCTCCTCAACGTCTTCGTCCCGCATGCCACGGCCGGCATCGCGGTCATCGAAACGGGCGCCGGCAGCGACGACGACCTCCTCGCCGCCCTCCGTACCCTCCTTCCCGCCGACGACCGCTGGCAACACCGCCACGGCACCCCCGGCCACGGCCGCGACCACGTCCTCCCCGCCCTCGTCCCACCCCACGCCACCCTGCCGGTCATCGCCGGGAGGCTGGAACTGGGGACGTGGCAGTCCGTGTGCCTGGTGGACACGAACACGAGCAACACGGACCGTCTGGTCCGGTTGAGCTTCCTCGGTTGAGTGTCCTGGTGGGGCTGTGGGAGCAAAGTCCGGCCGCGCCGAAAAAATGAGGGTGGCGTACCACCATGTGGTGTAGCGGATCAAGGCGCCGGAATCCGCAGGTCATCGCCGCATCGCCGCATCGCCGCATCGCCGCATCGGCGCGGTCCGGGGCCATGCATGGCGCTGAGACAGGTCAGCCGCTGCGCGACCCGGGAGCCGTGTCCCATGGAGTGGCCGACGCGCGCCTTACCGGAACGCGTCGAGCAAGGTCGCTCACACCACGAAGCGGGACACGACCTGTCGTTCGCGTCGGACTCGTCGGGTGCGCCCGGCTCCGGAGCCTGGACGTCACTGTCGCCGGTGTCAACTGACCCGCGGTCCAGGACCGCTCCCGCCCTCCAACGCGTCGCACGGACCCGGTTGGAGGGCGCAGGTCTGCGCGGCTGCGATGCCGCTATCCCGTCCATCCGGTCCACCGCACGGAGGCGTCGGTCGGGCAGCGTGTCGCCCGGTGGGCCGGTGCGGTCGTGGCCCGTCCCGCCCGCAGTACTGCCAGTACCGTGTCGTCCCGGTCCGCGCCGCCCCCGGTCCAGGGTGCGCCCGGTGCGCCGAATTCGTGTCCCAGCGGCTGGGCGGCGTATCCGGCCTCGGTCAGCGCGAGCCACACCCGCATCAGCGCCACACCCGCGTCGAGCCGGTCGGTGACCGTCCGCCGGGGGCCCCGCAGGACCAGTACGGCTCCGCAGTTGCGCAGTCTCCGGGCCCGGAGCCGGGCCGTCACCATGGCGGGCGGCGCCATCCGGCTCCCGAGGACGCGGCCCACGGCGCGGGCCGCTCCCGAGACACCGAGCAGATCACCCGGGTCGCCGAACGAGCGTCGGCCGTCCTCGGTCCGCGCCCGTTCCCTCAGCCACTCCCACAGCTCACCGTCGTCCGAGCGGCTGTCCTCCGCCGCGTCGAGTTCACCGCGAGCGAGCCGGCCCAGGGCCGTGGTTCCGGCGACTGTTTCCAGGGTGAGGTTCCGCTCGGTACACGTCAGTTCGATCCGCTTCAGGGTGGTCCCGTCGAGCGGTGTCCGCAGCAGATCGTCCCGGTGGGTGCTGCGCAGGCCGAGGGCGCCCTGCCGGGCGAGCACGTCGTCGCGCAGCCGGTCGCAGTGGAACCGGCCCGCGTACCGGTCCGCGTCACCCGGATCGGCGGCACGGGCCTCCCACTCCCCGTGTGCGAGGTAGGACATCGCCCCCAGCGCGCAGCCGAGGCTCTCCGCCCAGCCCAGCACGTCAGGTGCGGCGGAGGGCCAGCGCCCGGAATCGGGCGCCAGCCGCACCGTACGCCCGTCGACCGGCTCGAAGCGCCAGGGCTGGGCGTTGTAGGCCGACGGTGCGAGCCGCGCGCCCCGCAGCACGATGGCGAGTCGTTCGGGGAGCGGACGCCCGGGCGGTGTCGTGGACGCGGTCGGATTCGCTCGGATTCGCTCGGATGCCGGAGCCGCCGCCCGGGAGGTCTTCCGGGATGTCGTCCGGACCGCTCGCAGGGTCCGCGCGAGCTCCAGCGGCATACGGGCCCGGTGGGCGAGCGCCGCCGCCCGGGGCATGGTCGCGGCGTGCAGGTCCACGGTGACGACGTGCCGCGTCCTGCGGTTCATCAACAGGTCCAGTACCACTCTGCTGCCCAACGCGCCCATGCCGAGCACGCAGTAGGAGATCTGCGGCCAGGTGCCGCCGTTGGACAGCCGGTCGGTCATGACCGGGAGATAGTCGCTGGGGAAATGAGTCCTGCCGAACCACCGTACGGAGTCCCAGACGCGGCTCTCCCGGTGGGCCTCGGCGGTGGCGGTGCCGTAGAAGGGCACGGGACGGCGACGGTAGTCGAAGACATACACGGCCGGTTTCCCGCCGAAGTCCGCGCCCGCGACGACGGGGATGCCACGCCGCGCGGCCCGCTCGTGGAGCTGGTACTTGACCCACGCGGACATCTGCGGGTCGATGGCGTCGAAGGCGACATGGACACCGTCCAGTGCCTCGTCCAGGTTCTCCAGCGTCAGCCCCTCCGGGCAGACGGTCACCTCGGCGGACGGACTGATGGCCCGCACCCGCCGGGCCAGCACCTCGGGCTTCGGCAGGCCCGCGTCGGCGAGCACACAGGCCTGTCGGTTCAGGTTCGTGACGTCGAAGTGATCCGGGTCGGCGAGCCGGAAGCGCATCACGCCGAGCCGTGCCAGCGGTTCCACCACCGCACCGCCGACACTGCCGCAGCCGGCCACGAGCACGGTCGCCGCGCGCAGCGCCGCCTGCTCACGCTCGTTGACGATGCCGAGGTTACGGGTCACCGCCTCGGTCCCGGTCACCGCCACGGCGATGTCCGACAGGTCCGGGTCATGGGCACTCGTGTCGTGGCTGTTCGTGTCGTGGGGGTCCGTGTCATGCGTCATGGCGGAACCCTCCCTCCGTACGCCGGTCGCGGACTGTTCTGGTCGGGTGCCCCTGGAGGCGGGCACTCATGGTGTGCGTTCGTCGATCAGCCGGAGCAGCTTTCCCGTCCGGGAGTTGACGACGAGCCCGGCGGCAGGAACGCACTCCACCGTCAGCGGGTTGATCAGTCCGGCCTCTACGTGCTCCGCGAACATCGGGCGGATCTCGTCGAGCCGGCTCGCGACGGCCTTGCCCACGGTGTCCGGATCGCCGAGATCGCCCGCGATGCGCACCACCAGCTCGTCCCGGGTGTCCTTGCGGCGTTGCACCACCTGCATGCCGACAAGGGGCCGGCCGGCCGCCACGTGTTGCACCACGGCGCGCAGATCCTCCAGGTACACGGTGATCGGCCCGACCCGGGCGCCCTCGTCGGAGCGGCCCAACAGCCGGAACAGCCCCTCCTGGCGGTCCACCCAGGCGCCGCGGTCCCCGGTGGGGTACCGGATCACGGGCATCAGCCGGCGGGCCAGATCGGTCACGACCAGCCGTCCGGGCCGGCCCGGTTCCCTGACGGGCTCGCCGGTGTCGTCGTCGACGATCTCCATCACGGTCTGCGGCCGGTGGATGCGGTGGACCCGGGGATCGGGATCGTCGGCCACGGGTGCTCCGAGCATGCCGCCGTCCACGCTGCCGTAACCCATCGAGCGGATAAGGGCGTTGGGGAACGCCGTTTCGAGGAGCGGGCGTTGGTCCTCGTAGAAGGACTCGCCGCCGAACATCACGACGTGGACGTCGGGTGCGGGACGGCCCGACTCGGCCAGCTGGGCGGCGAGTTGGCAGATCGTGGTCGGCGGCCCCAGCAGTGCGGTGGCGGCGAACTCGTGGATGACGTGTGCCGTGTACTCCAGCGGGGCGGATGCGATGGGCAGGTGCACGTTCGGTACCGAGGACTCCTGCAGACACAGCACGTTGAACAGAAAGCTGGCGTACAGCTCTCCGGCGTAGAAGAGGTTGGCGATCCGGTCGCCGGGGCGCAGTCCGGCCTGCTCGAAGCCGTTGCCCTGCAGCCTGCTCATGCCCAGCAGCTCCTGCCGGGTATAAACGGAGAGCTTGGGCTCGGTGGTGGTGCCGCCGGACTTGAAGACGATGCCGTCGGTGAGCGGGCCGGTGAGCACCCGGCTGTCGTGGGCGGTGTTGGCCCCCCAGAAGGACTCGTGATTCAGGACGGGCAGGTCCTCCAGGACGACGGGGCCGGCCGGCACCTGGGCGTACAGGTCGCGGTAGTAGGGCGAGTGCTGACGGACGAAGGCGACAAGTTCGGTGAGGGCGTCGGCGTAATACTCGGACTCGGACTCGGACTCGGACACGGTGGAGCCTCCTTGGTTCGCGGCGAAGGGAGGGGAGGGTGGGGAAGGGAGACCGGAGCGTCTCAGCCGTCGTCCTCGGTCAGTCCGAGGCCGAGGTCCGCCACGTGGTAGATGCGGGTGCCGTCGGCCCACAGCCAGGCTTCGGCGACGGCGTAGGGACCGCGTTCGGTCTCGCCGGTCTCGGTCACCTCCACTTCGACGGTGATCGTCTTGTTGCGCGGGGTCACCTGGCCCCGGTACTTCCAGGTGACGGGCCGCCCGGTGAGCACCGGTTCGAAGCGCGGGCGGCACAGACCGTCGCCCAGGCCGCTCTCCACGGCGTAGAACTGGAGGAGCTGGTACATGGCCTGCACGCCCAGCGATCCCGGCTGGACCGGGTCCTGGAAGAAGTGGGCCTTGAAGAACCAGTCATCGGCGTCCACGTCCTTCTCCGCCCGCAGCCGCCCGAGCCCGGCTCGTCCGCCGTCCGGCCACCAGCCGGTCACACGGTCGAGCATCAGCAGCATCGGCCCCGGCAGGTGGAGCGGGCCGTCGAAGAACTTCGCGGGCCGCGGGCCGAGCTCGACACGGAGGTCGCACGGCCGCTCCAGAGCGCGCCGTTCGTCGTCGGTCGGCGGCAGCCCGATCTGGTTCTCGAACGCGGCCGGGGGGAAGAAGCCGAACACGGTGGTGAGCGAGAACACGGGCTCGCCGTCGGCGAAGCACTCCACTCCGAACGTCTCGATGATCATGTCGCCGCTGTGCGCGATGTCGAGCAGCCGGGTCCGGGTGCGCAGCACCCGGGTGCCGGGCCGGATCTCCCGCAGCACCGTTCCGGTGCCGTCGAGGTTGCGGAACAACAGGTCCTCGTCGTGACCGAGGGCGCTGCCGACGTACGAGGCCAGCCAGCCGCTGGCCTGCAGGACGACCTCCATGAGCACCCCGAACGGCATGACGGGGAAGCCGTTCTGCTCGAAGTACCAGACCTCGTCCGGCACGTCGTACTCCACCTCCACCGCGCTGCCGGCCTGCGGTACCCAGGCGGGGCCTTCCACGGCGACGGCTCGGCTCATGAAGTGGAACGGCGGCCCCGGCAGCCGCGCCAGCCGGCGGGCGCTGTCGAACGGGGCGTAGGCGGCACCGAAGGCCTCGCTCGGTTTGCCCCACGCGCAGGCGAGCATCGAGGCGTAGTCGTAGCGGAAGCCCTGGACCTCGGCGATCTCCGTCGTCGGCTCGTGATGGCCCGCGAGACCGGCGAGTGCGCGGTGCGGGACGGGTGCGCCGGTCGGCTGGACCGCGGCGGGCCCCAGCTGCCGCCAGTGGGTCAGCGGCCAGTCCGGGACGAGCCGCAGCCGGACGCCGCGCGCGTGGAAGGCCTTGACCCCGTCGACGGTGCACAGCACGTCCGCCACCAGCTCTGGTTCGGGTCCGGCGGACATCCCCGACACGAACACCTCATACGTCAACTGCGAGCTGTCGGGCGTCACTTGCCCTCGGCAGAGCATCGGCACCGGGCTGCCGGGGGCCGGTTCGAAGCGCCAGCCGTCGTGGTCGACGGTGCAGCCGAGGGCGGCGAGGTGGAACGCCATGGCCTGAAGACAGCCCTCGAACATGAGGGTGCCGGGCATGCACGGGTCCTCGGGGAAGTGCCCCTCGAAGAACCAGTCGTCGGGTGAGACCGGGGTGACGGCCCGCAGGTAGCCGCGGCCCCAGGGGCCGCCGATAGGGTCGAACTCCGTTACCTCGTGCAGGAGTTGCATCCGCCCCTCGCCGGTCCGGGGCGAGCGGATATGGGTGCGGGTGAGTTCCCAGCCGGCGCCGAAGCAGTCGACGGGCCGGCCCTCGGTGAACGCTCGCACCGCGCCGGGCCCGAAGGAACGCACCGTGGAGCTGACGCTGACGGGCGGCGGGTCGAACGGCAGGGCGGGATCGGGGGTCTCGGTCTGCGGATCCCACAACACGCCGCCGGTGCGGGCGAGTTCCTCGTCGGTGAAGAAGCCCGCCTGGCCGCCCCGCATGCTCAGCCGGAGTTCGTCCCCGACATAGCAGTCGTAGTGGAAGAAGAACAGCCGGATGCCGCCGTGCTCGCCGTGGCCGTCGATATGGATCTCGTAGCGGAGGGTCTCGCCCGGGAGCGGCGGGCTGCCGTGGTAGGTCAGTTCGCAGCCGAGGAGACGGTAGACGCGTTCACCGCGGTTGAGGAGATCCACACCGAGCCAGCTGATCAACAGCAGGTCGGCCTGGCCGGCCTCGACCATGATCCCGGCGGGCATGCGTCCGCACGGGTCGAGATACCAGCTGTCGAGCCGTACGTCGGTCTCGGTGCGGATGGTGCCGGTGCCCATGGACCCCGGTTCGGCGTCGATCCCCGTGACCCGGTCCGCGAGCAGCATCGGCGGCGCGGGCATCCGGGTCTGGCGCCGGTACTGGTCCTGCGGGGCGAACAAGGGGCCGAACAGGGCGGATACCGGGCCGGTGGCGAGACGTTCCAGGTCGGCGCGGGTGAAGACGGGGCCGTGGGGCCCGTCGGCCGCTGCGGGGGCCTTGGTAGCCACGGGGGCCTGGGGAACTGCGCAGGCCTGGGTGGCTGCGGGGGCTTCCGTGGCCGCGGGCGTCACCACTGGCGGAGGAGGCGGCATCGGGAGCGGCGGCGAGCCGACGGCGTTCAGATGAGCCGCCAGGAGATGTGCCGCCGCCCGCTGACGTGTCGCCAGGAACTCCTCGTGCACCCGGGCCTGGACGGCGAGGAAGTGACGGTGGGCGGAAATGGCGTGGTGCTGTGCCGCCATGACGGCAGTCATGGCGGGGTGGTGCGTGCGGGTGCCGGAGGCCGGGGTGGCATGGAACCGCGGAGCGGGGGTCCGAGCCGGGGCGGGCGCCAAAGCGGCGGCTGCCGGTGAGGGGAGCGGCACCCGGGCCCGATCCCCAACTACCTCTGGAGGAGCGGGTGTTGTCGCACCCCGAGCCACAACCGGGACCGCGCCGGGCTCCGGCGTTCCCGGCAGCCGGGGTGCCCTCTGCATCACCTCGTGGGACGGTGGCGTGTCGGGATCGGGCAGTCGTATCGCCGGTGGATGCGCGGGCAGGGTCAGCCGGCGGCCCGCGGGACGGGGCTCGGGCCGGGCCGCGGCCAGCCGGTCGCACAGGGCGTCGGTGTCGGCCTCCACTCCCGCCGCCACCAACTCCACTGTGGCTCGCAGCAGTTGGCCGTTGCCCCGGCCCGCGGGAGCGTCCAGGGACACCGCGACGTGCTCGCGGTCCCCCAGGACCCGCCTGATCCATGCCGCGCAGTGGCTGCGGGGACCGTGTTCGACGAAAACCCGGACACCGTCCTCCCAGGCCTGTTCGACGGTACGGCCGAAGTCGATCGGCCCCAGGGCCTGTTCCGTCAGGGCGTCGGCCGCCGCGTCGGCGCTCGCGCGGTACCAGCGGCCGGTGGAGCAGGTGTAGAAACGCACCCCCACGTCCGTGGTGGGCAGATGGTGCATACGCCACCAGGTGTCCCGGATCTCCGCCAACTCCGGTACGTGTGCGGCGACTTGGTAGGGAATGTGCAGCGCCTGGGTGGTGCCGAGGCGGTCCAGGACCCGCAGACAGCCGTTCGCCTCGCCGCCGAACACACACGAGTCGGGGGTGTTGACGACCATCAGGTGAACCCCCGGCTCGTCCCCGATGGCGGCCCGCACTCGTTCGACTGGCTCCTCCACCTGGTAACTCGCCCAGGTGGTGCCCTCGACACCCAGCTTCCGCCAGGCGCGGCGCGGCACCTTCAGCTCGCCGACCACACCGTCCGCGAAGAGCTCCGCCCGCCAGGCCTGCGCGGACAGGCCCGTGACGTCCGGCCACGCGCCCAGCGACGCCAGCGCGCTGGACTCGCCCGAGGAGTAGCCCAGCGAGGCATGTGGTTCGATCCGCAGCAGCGTACGAGTGATCCGGGCGTGCAACTGGCCGAGTACGGACGCTCCCCAGATCTGGTCCAGTGCGTGCCCCGGCCGTGACTGCTCGCCCTCGTGGGCCCAGCCCACCAGCCCGTGCAGCGGACCGCTGCGCTCCTCGACGGCGGCGAGCAGGTCGGGGAAGGCCAGCATGAGGTCGGCGCCCATACCCGCGTACGCCATCGAGCCCCCGGAGAAGACGAAGGCCACCTCGCCTCCCACGGGCCGGTCGCGGAAGGCCGTGAAATCAGGCCGCGCGTCGCCGCGCTCCCCGGCGAGCCATCTCCGCGCCGACTCGCTACGGTCGGCGAGATCCTCGGGGCCGACGGCGGCCAGCGCCAGCCGGGCCGGGCCGTCCGCCGACTCACGCCCCTCGGCGAGCGCCCGTACGACCTCGGCGCGGCTGTCTCCCGAGAACACATGGACACGGCGCGGGAGTTCGGTGAGGTACGGGGCCCGGTCGGCGGCGCGCAGCCGTACCTGTCGGGCAGGCCCACCCAGCGGTTCCACCCCGGCGACGGCGATCCGCGGGCGCAGTGCGGGCCGGGCAGGGGCACCGGCCCGCGGAACGGCCCGGTGGTGCAGGGCCAGCGCAGCGGACACCACGGCGAGCAGCCCGCTCGCGGCGTGCGCACGGCCGAACAGATCTGCCGGGTCGAAGTGATCCGGTGTGACGTCCGGCTGCGTGCGGTCCCCGACGGTCCACCGCCGCGCAACGGCATCCTCCCCGCCTTGCGACCCGCCCCGACCCCGGCTCTGGTCCCGGTCCTCGCCCTGGTGCTGGTCCCGGCCCTGGCCGTGACGCTGGTCCTGGCCCCGGTCCGCAGGCGGTGGCGAGTCCGTCGGCTCCGGGTCCAGCAGCGCGAGAACGGTGTCGGCGGCGGCGCGGGCGTCGGCGAGTCGCTTGAGCACCAGCACGACAGCCGCGTCTCCCGTCCGGTCGTCCCGGCCGAGTCGGGAGAGGGCCGCCTGATGGACGGGCTCGTGCGAGAGGTCCACCGCGCCGACCAGCACGGCGTCGGCGTCACCCGCGCGCAGCGCACGCGTGCCGACCTCGAGCGCCGCCAGACCTGAGACCTCCTCTGCGCTGATCGTGAACCCGGGCCCGGACAGGTCGAGTTGGGCGCTGATCCGGTTCGCGACCACATTGGGCATGGTCCCCACGACCGCGGACGCGGACTGGGCCGTCTGGACGACGTCCCGCAACTCGCGTACGCGATCGAGGTCAGCGGCCCCGTCTCCGACTCCGGTCCCGGCCCCTGCTCCCACTCCGGTCCCGGTCTCGGATCCGGCTCCGGCTCCGGTCTCGTATCCTGCTCCGGTCACGTTTGCCTTCTCGGCCAGCAGTTCCGGGATCCGCCAACGGGTGATGTACCGGGCCACTTCGGGATCGCAGCCCATGCCGATGAGCACCATGGTCCGGTCGCCGGGCAGGGTCGTGCGGTCCGCGGCCTCGCGTGCCGCCTCAAGGACCAGGAGCTGCTGGGCGTGGGTGCGTTCCAGGTCCAGCGGCGGGAACCGCAACCCGTCCAGGGCCACTTCCACGGTCTCCCGGGCGGCGTCCCGGCGCTCCCCGCGCAACAGTGCCTCGCGCAGATCACGCAGATCCCGGCCGTCACCGACCCGCGCGCCGATGGCGACGACGGCGACCGGTTCGGGCGTCCGCACGGTGCGCGGCGGCGGGGGGAGCGCCGGGGCTCCGGAGCCGTCGCCGGTCCACGCGTCGACGATCAGGTGGGCGTTGTTGCCGCCGAAGCCGAACGCACTGACCGCCGCGCGGCGCGGCCCCGTCCATTCCTCGGGTTCCTGCAGCAGCCGCAGCGGAGTCCCAAAGAGCGCCGCGAGGGGCTCGTCCGCGCCGACCGTCGGCGGGCGGATCCCGGCGCGCAGCGCGCCCAGCGTCTTCAGCAGCCCGGCAGCGCCGGCGGCGGTGATCAGATGGCCCACATTGGACTTGGCCGAACCCGTCGGCAGATCCGCCGCGTCGGAGAACACCCGCGCCGCACTGCGTACTTCGACCGCGTCACCGACGGGCGTACCGGTGGCGTGGCATTCGAGCAGGCCGACGCTCTCCGGGGCGACGCCCGCCGCCTCGTAGGCCTGCCGCATCGCCCGTACCTGGCCGTCCTCCGACGGGACCAGCAGCCCGCTGCCCCGGCCGTCGTTGGACAGGCCCACCCCGCGGATCACCCCGAAGACGGGCGCACCGGCGGCGAGGGCGTCGTCGAGACGCATCAGGGCGACGAAGCCCGCGCCCTCGCCGGGCACGAGACCGTCGGCGTCCCGGTGGAAGGGCCGGCTCGACCCGCTGCGGCTCATCGCCGCCAGGCTGCAGAAGCTCACCTGGAGAAAGAGGTCGTCCGCGCGGTTCACCCCGCCCGCCACCATCAGGTCGGCCCGGCGCTCCTGCAGCTTCCGGCAGGCGAGTCCGATCGCGTAGAGCGCGGAGGCGCAGGCCGCGTCGAGGGCGAACCCGCCGAGTCCCAGGCCGAGTTCACGGGCGGCGAGCTGGACGGGCAGACCGGACATGAAGCGGTTGCGGGGGTCCGGCGGCGGGCCTCCCGACGCCAGATACTGGTCGCGCAGCCAGATGTGTTCGGCGTAGGACGCCATGCCGGTGGTGGGGAACGACAGGTTGCCCAGCACCAGTCCCGCGTTGTGCAGCAGCCGTTCCTGGCCTGCCTCCCGCAGCGCGGCGGCGGCGCCGTGCCACGTCCAGTGGAAGACGGGGTCCAGCGACGGGTCCAGCGGACCGGAGGCGGTGAAGTCCGTGACATAGCCGGCGGTCCGGCTCCAGGTCCGGTCCGTGCAGTCGGCCGGATCGCCGAGCGCCCAGGCGTCGGACAGACGCCGGCGGTCCGCCGGGGTGTCCCGCAGACTGACCCGGCCCGCGAGGACGTTGTCCCAGAAGGTGTCCGGGTCGGGGGCGTCCGGCATGACGCAGCCGCGTCCCACGACAGCGATCGGTTCGAAGCGCATGACCTCGTTCACCTCCGGCCCGGCGTCCCGGCGGGGGCCGGGCGCGTTCGTACGGAACGGTCGCCGCCGGCGGCGGAACCGGAACGGGAAGCGGTGGTGACCTGGGCGGAGTCCGGGGCCTCAGCCGGGGCGGGGGCCCGGGTCGGAGAGTCCGGGCGGCGGACGAGGGTCACCCCGAGCAGTTCCGTGTGCGCCGATCCGTCCGGTCCCAACAGGGCTACGTCACAGGAGACATCGAGGTCCTGTGCCGCGCCCCGGGCGAGCACCACACACCGCGCGCCCTCACCCACCGGGCCCCGGCCCGTGGTCCGGACCTCCACCGCGCCCATCGGCAGGAATGCTCCGTCGTGCGCGTACTCGGCCCACTTCAGCGCGAGTTGGAGACCCGCGTCGACCGCGGCGGGATCGGTGAGCCAGCCCTCGCCGGGCCACTCCAGTTCACGTACGCCGCGTACGACAGCGGCGGCGCCCGTCGCGGAGATCCCCTCCAGGGCGGTGATCGCGTGGAACGCCGGGCCGTGGAACAGCACATGGCCGTCGTAGATCTCCTGGTCCGGGGGGCTGCCGAGATCCCCCGCGTCGTACCGGACCGACTCGGTGAACGGCCGGTCCGCTTCCGACAGGACCTCGACCGCCGCCCGGTAGTGCGGCAACGGAGCACCGCTGGTGAGTTCCAGGACGAGTCGCGACGACACGGGGTCCCCGGACGGATCCGCCAGGCCCCGGACCCTGAGCCGTTGCCCCTGCCCCTGCCCCTGCCCCTGCCCCTGCCCCTGCCCCTGTCCGTGTCCCTGTCCGTGTCCCTGCTCCGAGGACGTGTCCGGTTCGGCGAGGCTGATCCGGCTGAGTACCTCCAGGTCACGCAGGACGAAGCCCGGTGCGTCGGGACGCCAGGCCCGGGCGGCGCCCAGGAACCACTCCATGACCAGCGCCATCGGCACCACGGGGGTCGCGGCGACGCTGTGGTCCGCCAGATACGGGTGGGAGCCGAGCCCGACCTCGATGTCCCCGGACACGACTTTTGCCGGGGGCGCGCCCAGTGACGCGGAGACGTCCGCGTCCCCGGCGGTCAGGGTGACCCGCACCCGCGCGGGATCGGGTTCGGCGTGCAGTTCCCGGAGCAGAGCCCGGGCGCCGGCGTCCGTGGGGATCAGCGGCACGCCCTGGTCACGGAAGTGCTTCCGCAGCTCCGGTCCCACCATGCCGCCGTCCCAGGGGCCCCAGGCGATGGACTTCACCAGGCAGTCCGGACGGTTCACTGCGACGGTGGACGCGACCTGTGCCAGGACCTCGTTCGCCATGGCGTAGTCGGCCTGGCCGGTGTTGCCGAAGCGACCCGCCACGGAGGAGAACACACACACCAGGTCGAGCGGATCGTCCGCCGTCGCCGCGAGCAGCGCCCGCAGCCCTTCCACCTTGGTGTCGAAAACGTCCGCGAACTGCGCGTCGGTCTTGTCGGCCAGTCGGCTGTCCGCGAGGACGCCCGCTCCGTGGACGATGCCGCTGATGGGCCCGAACTCCTCGCGCGCCGTGTCGAGAGCGCGGTGCAGTGCCTGCGGGTCGCGGGTGTCCACGGACAGATAGCGCACCCGGGAGCCGGTCGCCTCGATGGCGTCGAGGGTCGCCCGGATCTCGCGGACCGCCAGCACCCGGGCAGCCGCGCCCGCCAGCTCCGCCGGAGACGGAACCGTGCCGCCCTGCCGGCGGGCCTGGGCGACGAGCAGCCCCTTGAGCTGCCTCTCGTCCGTGGCCTCGGCCAACCCGGCCGGCTCGTCGGTCAGTTCGGTGCGGCCGAGAAGGACGATGGACGGCAGATGAGCCTCGGCCAGGGCGCGCAGCGTCACCGCCGTCACCCCGCGGGCACCGCCGGTCGCGACGATCACGGAGTCCGGGCTCAGCGATCCGACTTGTTCCCCTGTTGCCTCGGCCGGCCCAGCGGGCTCGACCCTGTCCCGCAGCGCCCAGCGGGTGCCGTCGGCGCGCAGTCCGATGTCACCGGCCGAACCGCCGCGCAGCAGTTCGGTGGCGAGCACCTCGGCGAGGGCGTCGGCGTCGCGGTCACCGCGCTCGCAGTCGACGGCCTTGACCCGCGCGTCGGGCCACTCCTTCGCGGCGCTCCTGGCAAGCCCGGCCGCTCCGCCGAGCCAGGCCCGTTCACCCTGGCCGCCACCGAGGCCGAAGTCGCCTCCGGTGTCCTGGACGGTGACGAACACCCCGCCCCGCCGGGCCAGTTGCCGGGCCACGGAACGCGCCGCACCGAAGATCTCCCGGTTCACGGAGGTCGCCGCCTCGGCGGAGGTGACGGGGCGCAGACCGGTGAGCAGCACCACGCCGCCGCCCTCCGCGTCGGCCACATCGGCCGCATCGGCCAACAGGGCCTCCGTCACGACCGCGGCCCGGACACCGCGTTCCCCCAGCCGGTCCACCACCCGCCGGGCTACACCGGTCCCCTCGTCGGTGACGAGGACCGGCCCGTCTCGCAGTCCCGCCAACTCCATCCCCGGGAGCGGCGCGGCCACCATCACACTGACGGCCCGTGCCAACGGGCGCGACGGCGGAGCCTGTTCCAGCGGGGCCTGTTCCTCGACCGGCCGGGGCGGCGGCGCGGACAGAGCGACCGGCGCCACGCCCGACTCGGCTTCACGAAGCTTGTCGGTGATCTGCTGGAGGGTGCGCAGGGGGGCGAGTTCATGGGCATCGACCCGGGCGAGTGCCGGCACACGGTCCCGGAGGACGGAGAGGATCTGGACGCGTTTGATGGAGTCGATGCCGAGATCCGTCTCCAGCTCCATCCGGAACTCCAGGATGTCGGCGGGGAACCCTGTCTTCTCGGCGACCACTTCCATCAGCAGTGCACCCACGGCCAGACCCGGGGCGACCGGGACTGAGGCCGCGGCGGACGTGGCTGCGGGACTGTCGGACTGCTGCGCTTCACGAAGCTTGTCGGTGATCTGCTGGAGGGTGCGCAAGGGGGCGAGTTCATGGGCATCGACCCGGGCGAGTGCCGGCACACGGTCCCGGAGGACGGAGAGGATCTGGACGCGTTTGATGGAGTCGATGCCGAGATCCGTCTCCAGCTCCATCCGGAACTCCAGGATGTCGGCGGGGAACCCTGTCTTCTCGGCGACCACTTCCATCAGCAGCGCACCCACGTCCAGACCCGGGGCGACGGGAGCGGTCTCCGTCGTCGTGGTGAGTGTTGGCGTTGCCGCCGTTTCGGCCTGTGGTGGCACCGGCGGCGGTGTGAACACAGCTGCGGATAGCGGCAGTTGGGGTGACGGCGGGATCAGGGGATCCTGGGCCGGAAGCGGGGGGCCACCGGCCGTGCCGAGTGACGACGTCTCCAGCGTCCGCAGGAACTGCACATGGCTCTCCGCCATGGTCCGCTGGAACTCCGCGTGCGCTTCCGCCGCTTGACGCTGGGTCTCCTGGAAGGCCGACAGCCAGGGGTCGGCCGTAGCCGCTCCGACGGGTGACGCCTGCGGCGCGAACCCGGAGTCCGTCACCGCCTCGGCCTGCGCTGCCACTGGGGCGGGGACGGGGACGGGCCGGGGCAGTGCCTCCGCTCCCCCGGGTGGCGGGTAGAGCGCGCCGTGGTTGGCGCCGGAGATCGGCACGGCCATCCGGGGCCGGGGCATGGATGAGGACCGGGCCTGGGACCGGGCCGGGGGGCGTGAACTCCCGTCGTTCCTCTCGTGCGCCTCCGACGCCCGGCCCTCCGTCCACAGCGCGTCCAGGTCCACCGCGACACCGGACACCGCCAGGGTGCCCAAGGCCTGCTGGAGCGCCGTGACGCCGTGGACGCCCCGGCGGTCCAGGCTGAGGGCCAGGTGTTCCCGGCCGTCGAGGATCTCCCCGGTCAGCCCGGTCAGTGTGGATCCCGCCCCGACCTCGACGAACGTGCGTACCCCCGACTGGTACATCGCCTCGACACCGGCGACGAACCGTACCGGTGACAGCAGATGCCCGGCGACCCGCTCCCGGATCAGCGCGGGGTCCTCCGGGTACGGTTCCGCGTCGGCGTTGCCGTACACGTCGAGCTTCGGCGCCCGTAGGTCCAGGTCGTCCAGGAACTCGGTGAACGGCTCGACCGCACCGGCCATCAGCGGAGTGTGGAAGGCGCCCGACGCCCGCAGCCGCCGGACCGGGACACCCTGCGCCCCGAGCCGGCGTTCCAACTGGTCCACGGCGTCGGCCCGTCCGGACAGCACGACCTGGCCCGGAGCGTTGTCGTTCGCGGCCCACACCGCGTCCTCGAAGCCGTCGAGCAGCGTGGCGACGTCCTCGCGCGAAACCCCCATTACCGCGAGCATGGCGCCCGGCTCCGTACCCGCGTCACGCATCAACTCGCCGCGCCTACGGGCCAGTCGCAGCAGCACCTGCTCGTCGAGGACTCCGGCGGCGTGCAGCGCGACCAGCTCACCGAAGCTGTGACCGGCGACGCAGTCGGGCTCGACGCCCGCCGCACGCAGTACGCCGAGCAGTGCGACGCTCTGCACGGCGAGCGCCGGCTGGGCCCACTCGGTGCGGGTGAGCAGGTCCTGTTGGGCGGCGCGGCTCTCCTCGGTGAAGGCGGGAACCGGGAACACCACCCGGTGCAGAAGGAGTTCGGCGTCGGGTTCGTGCCCGGCCGCCCGGTCCCAGGCCTCCCGGGCCCCGGGAAGATGCATGGCGAGGTCGGCGCCCATACCCGTGTACTGGCTGCCCTGCCCGGAGAAGAGGAAGGCCGTCCGGCCGGGCGCGGCGGGTCCGGTGCGGTAGGTGACACCGTCCGGCGTGGTCAACGGGCGGTCGGGATCGCGGCGGATCAGCGTGCCCAGCGACTCCAGCCGCTTCGCGAGCCGCTCGGGACCCGCGGCGGTCAGGGCGAGCCGGTACGGATCGGACGGACGGAAGGCCCGCTGCGCCGCCAACGCCGCTCCGGCCCATGTGCCGTCCGTGGTCTCGTTCGCCAACCTCCGCGCCCGCGTAAGGAGTTCCTCCGCCGAGGACGCTCCGAAGACAAGCAGTTCGGTGGGCACCGTCCGGGCCGGGGGAACGGGACGGGACCGCACCCCTGGCGCGGGAACGTACTCCTCCAGCGTGAGATGGAAGTTGGTGCCACCGAACCCGAAGCTCGACACGGAGGCGCGCCGGGGCTGCGACGCGTCCTTCACCCAGGGGCGGGCCTCGGTGTTCAGATACAGCGGGCTGTTCTCCAACTCCAGTGCGGGGTTGGGCCGTTCCACCTTGATCGTGGGCGGCAGGACCTTGTGCCGGAGCGCCATCACGGCCTTGAGCAGCCCGGCCGCGCCCGCGGCCGACTTGGTGTGCCCGATCTGCGACTTCACCGAACCCAGCGCACACCACTGGTCGTCCGTACGGCCCGACTCCTGGAACACGGTGCGCAAGGCGGTGAACTCGGCGGCGTCACCGGCCGTGGTCCCGGTGCCGTGCGCCTCGACCAGTTCGACGGTTTCGGGGCCGTACCCGGCGGACACATAGGCGCGCCGCAGCGCACGCGCCTGTCCCGCGGGTACGGGCGTGTAGATGGCGCTTCCCCGGCCGTCGGAGGAACTGCCGATCCCGCGCAGCACGGCATGGATCCGGTCCCCGTCGCGTTCCGCGTCGTCGAGCCGCTTCAGCGCGAACATCACCAGCGCCTCGCCGAGCATCGTGCCGTCGGCGGCGTCGGAGAACGGTCGGCAGTCCCCGGAGCGCGACAGGGCCGGGGTCTTGCTGAAGCACATGTACATCAGGATGTCGTTGAGGGTGTCGACGCCCCCTGTGATCATCAAGTCCGCCGTGCCGACGGCGAGTTCGTTGGCGGCGGCGGTCACCGCGGCGAGCGAACTGCCGCAGGCGGCGTCCGTGGTGTAGTTGGAGCCGTGCAGGTCGAAGCGGCTGGCGATCCGCCCGGCGACGACATTGCTGAGCACCCCGGGGAAGGACTCCTCCTGCCACGGCACGTAGTGATCGGCGATCAGGTCGCAGATCTCCTGGGCCCGCTCCTCCGGAATACCGCTCTCCCGCAGCGACTTCAGCCACACCGGACGCTGCATACGGTTGCTCATGGTGTGCAGGAGCTCCAGCGCGGCCGTACCCAGGATGACCCCGGTCCGCTCCCCGTCGAACCGCTCGGCTCCACTCAACCCCGCGTCGGCCAGCACCCGTTCGGCAACCGAGAGGGCGAGCAGCTGGGTGGTGTCGGTGGCGGGCAGCGCGTTGGGCGGGATGCCGTACGCCGACGGGTCGAAGTCGATCGCGGGAAGGAACGCGCCGCGCCGGGCGTAGGTCCGGTCCGGCGCGGACGGATCGGGATCGTAGTAGTCCTCGATGAGCCAATGGTCGGCGGGCACATCGGTGATCAGGTCCCGTCCGGTGAGAACGTTCCGCCAGAAGCCCTCGGCGTCAGCGGCACCGGGAGTCAGCGCGGCGGTACCAACGACGGCGATGGGAACGTGACGCGGGCGATTCGACCGGCCCGACCCGGCCGCCCCGGACGAGCCCGGCGGGGTGGAACCGGACGTCCCGGACGACGCGGACGGGGAGGAAGCGGTGGGGCCGGATGACGGGTTCGGTGCGGTCATGAGTGTTCTCCGTCTGCAGCATTGGGGGGATGCCGGGCGGTATGGAACGGCATGCGGGCGAAACGACGGTGTTCGTGTGCGGGGCGGGGCCGGGCTCCGGAGCCGACCCGCCTGCTCAGGAGGGGCGGGTCGGTGCGGCGGACTGCTGGATCCGGCGGCCCGGGCGGGTGGCCGGTGTGCGAGCCGGGGGGCTCAGGCCAGCGGCCGGGGCCGGTAGGCGAAGGCGGCGGTGGGCAACGGCACGCCGTGACTGCGCAGTTGCTGGGCGCGCGTGACCACGGCGGCTCCTTCGAGAAGGTTGAGCGCGATCTGGACCACGGAACGGTTCTCGGGCAGCGCGAGAAAACTGCCCCTCGTCCAGCGGTTGAAGGCACCCATCGCGGGGCCGCACCAGATCTGGTAGTCGGTGCGCCGGGCCGGCTCGCCGGTGATCGCCCAGCGGCTCGACTGCCCCAGATAGGAACGGAACAGCAACGCCATACGGTGCTTGGGATCCCGCTCCGCCCGGTCGAGCTGTCCCGGATCGCGGTCCTGCCAGTACTGGCGGGTACTGCTCCACAGCTCGGCGACGGTGCCGCCCAGCACGTCGCGCTCCAGCCGGCCGCGTACATCCTCGGGGATCGCTTCCAGCGACTCGCAGGTCCGGTACACCTCGTAGAGCTGGTGGGCCCGCGCGGGGAACATCGTGCCCCGGCGCAACACCTGCAGTTTGACGCCGAGTTCGAACATGTCGGACGCCGGCGCCATGGTGACGTCCGCGACGTCCGCCTGACCGAGCAGGCACTTGCCCTCGTCGGACAGCCCCGCCTCCAGGGCCACCTGGTTGACGGAGCCGGTGACCACGTACGCCGCGCCCATGGCGAACGCGGAGGCCAGCGCCTCCGGGGTGCCCAGGCCGCCGGCCGCGCCCAC
>NZ_LRTR01000796.1 GCF_001550375.1 Streptomyces europaeiscabiei
CTGAACACAGCCCGGAACCAGGCTCCACCACACCACGACGCGCCGTCAGGCAGTCACACAGCCAACAACGTGACAACGCCCCCGGAAGGAGTGCCGGTGCGATCCACCGCCGGCAGCAGCACGAGGCAGGCCGGAGCGGTTCGGCAGGCCCGGACACCGCGCCGTCTCACCGCCGGCGAGGGGCGGACCGGCGACGGCGAGGACGTCGTCGACCTCGATCCGGCACGCCCCCGCGAAGCCGTGGCCATCGGACAGTTGGTTACGGAACACGTCCTCGCCCCGGTTGCCGCTGCCGCTTTGGCCCGGATGGGCGTCGGCGTGCTGGGCACGAACTCCGAAACCGCGGGCGCCGATCCGCACATGCCGTTCGGCGGCGTCGAGCAGCGCGCGTACGGGCCGCAGGGACAGGGCCGCGCGGCGTGCGGGTTCCTCACCCGCACCAGGGCGGTGTACCTGCGCGGCTCTGCGAGGTCCCAGTGGTGGCGATCCTGCGGATGAGGTGTGCACGGGACATCGGTGTGCTCTCCAATGCGTGGTCGGTGCCGACCGGGTGTCGGCCCGCTGACCTCGACGCTGGCAAGGGAAGAGTTGATCCGAAGGCCCCTGCGGAGGCCGGATCAACTTTGTGCGGTTGATCGCACCCGTCGCTCGTCACCCGCAATTAACTCGACGTTCATCACGACCCATTTATCGTCATCGCTGCAAGTGTCACTCGATGTCCCTTAGATCCGACACGCGGAGGTACGAGCCCATGGGGCGCCCCGAAAGACCGGTGGATCCGTCGGCGGGGCCCGTCGCGCGGTTCGCTCACGAGCTGCGGCAGCTGCGCAGCGCCGCGGGCAGCCCCTCGTACCGGTCGATGGCGAAGGCGGCCGGCTGCGGGGCGACAACGCTGTCGCAGGCCGTCGCCGGGGAACGGCTGCCGGCGCTCGCCGTCGTCGAGGCGTACGTAGGGGCCTGCGGGGGCGACCTGGCCGCGTGGCGGCTGCGCTGGGAGGAGGCCGAGCGGGAGGCCGGTCGGGCACAGCCCGAACCCCGGGACACGGGGCTGGTGCCCTACCGCGGTCTCGCGCGGTTCGAGCCGGACGACCGGCACCTGTTCTTCGGCCGGGACCGGATGCTGGCCGAGCTGGGGAAACTGGTGCGCGAGCACCGGTTCGCGGTGCTGTTCGGGCCCTCCGGCAGTGGCAAGTCCTCGCTGTTGCGCGCCGGCCTGGTGCCGCGGCTGCGTGAGGAACTCGTCGGACGGGGGGCACCGGCCGTGCTGCGGATCCTCACCCCCGGGGCCAGACCCGCCACGACGTACGAGCAGCTGCTCAGTCCCGCCGAGGACGAGCCCGAGAGCTGGGTCATCGTCGACCAGTTCGAGGAGGTCTTCACCCTCTGCAGCGACAAGCGGGAACGCGAACGGTTCATCAACCTGCTGCTCGCCGCCCGAGCACCGGGCAGCAGGCTGCGCGTGCTGGTCGCCGTACGCGCCGACTTCTACGCCCTCTGTGCCGACCACCCCGGCCTCGCGCAGACCCTGAACGAGGCCGGACTGCTGCTGTGCCCGATGACCGCCGAAGAACTGCGCGAGGCAGTGGTCGGACCGGCTCAGGCGGCCGGCCACCTGGTCGAGCGGACGCTGACCGCGCGACTGGTGCAGGAGGTTCAGGCACAGCCGGGCGGACTGCCGATGCTCTCGCACGTACTGCTGGAGACCTGGCGGCGCCGCAAGGGCCGGATGCTCACCCTCGCCGGGTACGAAGCGGTCGGCGGGCTGCGTGGTGCGATCGCCGCGACCGCGGAGAAGGTGTACGGCTCTCTGTCGCCCGACCAGGCACGGGCGGCTCGGCACCTGCTGCTGCGGATGGTCGTACCGGGCCAGGGCACACCTGACACCCGGCGCCCGCTCAGCCATGAGGAACTGTCGCAGTGTCCGCACGCGCAGGCATCGGTGGAACGGCTCGCTCGCGCCCGGCTGCTGACCGCCGACGAGGACGGGGTGCAACTGGCCCATGAGGCGCTGATCAGTTGCTGGCCCCGGCTGCAGGGCTGGATCGAGGCGGACCGGGAGCGGCTGCGCCACCACCGGGCGCTCTCGGACGCGGCCCGCGCCTGGCCGGAGAACGGCCGGTGCTCCGGCGCCCTGTACCGGGGCGCACAGCTGGCCCGTGCGGCGGAACTGTTCCCGGACCCTGCTGTCCATCCCGCGCTGAGCGCGTCGGAGCGGGACTTCCTCACCGCCTCGCTGGCGGCACGCGAGACGGAGTACCGGGCCGCCGCACGCATCAGCCGCCGCCACCGGATGCTCACCGGGTCGCTGTCCGCCGTACTGGCCATCGCCCTGCTGGCGGCCTTCGCCGTGTGGCGAGAACACGGCGACGCCCAGCGCCGGCGCGCCCAGGAAGCCGCCCGCAGGGTCGCGGCACTCGCCGACGGGCTGCGCACCACCGAGCCCCACGCCGCCATGATGCTGAGTGCGGCTTCCTGGCGGATCAGCGAACTGCCCGAGAGCCGCCGGGCGCTGCTCGGCTCCCTCATCCAGCCGCAGTCCGCCGTCTTCACGGATCCCACGCCCGGTGACGCGCCGCGGCGGCTGCTCACCGATGCCGGGCGCACTCTGGTCAGCGTCGGCGAACGAAGCTGGCGGAGCTGGGACGTGGTCACCCACCGCCCTACCGGCGGAGGACGACTGCCGCAGGGCACGGTCACCGCGGCCGGCCCGCGAGCGCGCGTTCTCGCGATCACCGGCGACGGCGCCACACGGCTGTGGGACACCCGCCTCGGCCGGTGGACCGCCGGATCAGCGTCGTTCCCGCCCATGACCGACGTGCACTTCACCGATGACGGCCGCGCCTATCTGGCCGCCGACGCGAAACGGTTGCGGCTGGGCTCGGTCACGGACGGCCGGGCGCGGTTCGAGGCCCGGGTTCCGCACGCGACGACCACGGCCGTCAGCACGAACGGGCGGTACGCGGCAGCCTGCCCCTTCGGTCAGGGCCTACGTGTGTGGGACACGGTCGCGGGCCGCCTGCTGGCCGGGGCCTGGCAGCAGGACCGGCTGTGCGGTCCGGACCCCCTGCCGCTCGCGGTCGGTGCCGGCCGGATGGCCGCCCGCACGGCGGACGGGATCCGTGTCTGGGACATCCGCACGGGCCGGCGGATCGCCGATCTGGACGACCCGCGCGCCGGCGACATGACCTTCAGCGCCGACGGCACCTTCCTGGCCGCGGGCACCCCCACGGAAATGCACGTGTGGCGGATCTCCGCGCCCGACGCGCCCGTCTTCCGCAGCTCCCTCGACAACCAGACACTCAGCCCTCCCCCGGTCTTCGCTCCGGACGGCCGCGTCCTGCGCTACCTGGAGGGCGGAAACGTCCACACCCTCGATCTCGGTGCTGCCGTCACTCCCGCCTGGCGCCCGGCTCCGCACACGGGCGTACGGCTGAGCCCGGACGGCCGTACCTACGCAACCGCCGAGCGCACCGGTGACCACTTCCTCGTCCGGCTGCGCGCCACTGCCGACAGCCATGTGCTTCGGACCTTCCCGCCGCTTGCGGTGCCGGTCTCCACCGAGCCCGCGTTCGCGGGCCCGCCGGAGGAGACGTATCCGCTCCTCGCGTTCAGCACGGACGGCACCCGCTTCGGATACGGAGTCTCGGCACCCGCGGGTGCAGTGGGGGGCACGCCGCCGTTCACCGTGTGGGACATCCCGCACGAGCGGGCCCTCAGCACACTCGACCTGCCAGGCGCACCGGTGACCGCGGTCGCCCTCGGCCCACGGGGTGACACCCTCCACCTCACGCGCATGCCGGCTGGACCGACGTTCGACGAGGTATGGGACACCCGCAGCCGGCGGCGCACGGCGGTGCCGGCCGGCCCGCCCGCGAACTCCCCGACCCTCCGCGGCGACGGACGCCTGCTCGTCGGGGAGGGCACCGTGTCCCGGCCGCCGTCCTGGCGGGCGACCAGGCAGGACCTCGTCCAGGGCAGCCTGTTCGGCGCACTGGCCTTTGCCTCCGACGGTTCACGGTTGGCGGCCGGCGACCGGACCGGGCGGGTCACCCTGTGGGACGGTGATGTGGACCACCGCACAGGCGTGCTGCCCAATGTCTTCCCGCCCCCGCTCGACGGCCGTCCCGAAGTGGAGGGGGTGTCGGCCCTGGCCTTCAGCCCCGACGCACGCACCCTGGCGGTCGGCGGGGACAACGGTGGGCTGCAACTGTGGGACGTGCCCTCCGGGCAGCCGATCGGCGGTCTGCTCACCACCCCTGGTGAGGCCGTGTACACCCTCGCGTTCGGTCCCGACGGCACCACGCTGTACGCGGGCAGCGCCCACGTTCCGCTCCAGCGCTACGACCTCGACACCGACCGTGCGCTCGCGCGCGTGTGCGCCCGCGCGAGCGAGCCAGAGCCGAGCCGAGCCCAATGGCGCACGTACATACCCGACGCCCCGTACCGGCGGGTGTGCAAAGCCGCGTGAGCCGCAGGGCCGCGCCGCGGGGCAGCCCAGGTCCGCGTCACTACGGGGCGACAGGCGGATGGGCGAGTCCGGTCGCGATGTCGACCAGGTGGCGTCGGCTACGATCCGGGTCTCCTCGCCCCCGTCAGCCACTTGATCCCGGCCAAGGCCAGCCCGCTGGGCATCTACTACACCGGCGTCGCCCGCTACGGGGACGCCTTCGCCCAGGACCTCGGCGACCTGTTCGAGGCCTACGTCGGCCGCCAGCTGCAGTTGCTGTCCGACGCGGTGGGTCCGGCCCGAGATCGTCTACGGACGCAACCGGGCGCGCAGTGTCGACTGGATCGTCGTCACCGACGAGTTGGTACTGCTGGTGGAGGTGAAGTCGGTGCGCCCCACCCGGCATCTGCAGGCTGGCCACCGACAGTCGGGTCAAGGAGGTGAACCGGATGCTCGGCCGCGCCTACGGGCAGATCGACAACACCGCCTCTCTGATCGCCGGCGGGCAAAAGGAGTTCGCCGATGTGCCCACAGACCGGCCCGTGCACGGACTGATCGTCACGATGGAACCGTTCCACATCGTCAACGCGCCGCTCCAGCGGCCACAGTTGCCGGCCACCACAGTGCCGGTCACGGTGTGCAGCATCAGCGAGCTGGAGAACATGGTCACCATCGACGACGCTCCCGTCGGCCGGCTCCTGCTGGAGCGGGCCGCCGACTCCGAGCGCTCCACCTACGCCCTGCGCGAGGCCCTGTTGGGGCACACGCACACCCGCAACACGGTCCTGGACGCCGGATGGGACAGCTATCCCTGGCGCGATGCCGCAGCCGCGCACACGGGGTCCGAGCCCGCCGGTACGGCGGGGGCGTAGAGGCCGGGGATGGGTGCGAACACGGCCAAGGAGCACCACCTGGTACCGCAGTACTGGCTGCGGGCCTTCGCCGAGAACGGGCACGTCCTGGGGCGGCGGCGCGGTGGAGCGGAGTATCGCACCCCCGTGCGGTGGGCGGCGGTGGCGCGGCACTTCAACACCGATCCGCTCGCCGAGGGCGCGCGGCGGGTAGCTCTGGAGACCTACTTGGACCGCCACGTCGACGGTCCGTCCGCGCCGGTTCTGCGTGCCGCCCGCGAGGGGCGGTGGCCGCTGGAGGAGGCGCGGCAGGCGGTGATGCTGGACGCGCTGGCCTGGCAGGTGGTGCGTACCCAGGTGTTCCGGTCCTTCGATGCGCAGGTCGGCCGGCATGTGTTCCCGGCGGTATGGGCGGTTGAGGCGGATCGGCTACTGCGAGGAGCGACTGGGGCGGCCGCTGTCTGAGGAAGAGCGGATGGAGGTGTTCTGGACTGCCGTACGGACGGCTCCCGGCCCTTGCGTCATCAGTGATCCGCGTGCGGCGCTGCGCGCCTCGATCCGCGCTTTCCAGCGCACGCGCGACCTCCTTGCGAGCCCGGGTCGGCGCCTGGTACTGCTGCGATCGGAGGAGCCGTTGCTGGTTCTCGCCGACGGCGGAGCGGCCTTGCGTCGCAAGGACGGCACGTTCTGCCTCACTCCCCCGCTTCTGTCCGACACGATCGAGGTCTTCGCCCCGCTGTCGTCGAGGTGTCTGTTGATTTCTACGTCCCGCGCGCACTATCGCACGCGGGACGGCCTGACCCGCAAGATCGCGGCCAAGGCCAACGCCGGTGCGGCCGCCTGGTGCCAGGACGCCGTCTACCGGCTGCCGTCCATGTCCTGGCCCGCCCGACTGCAGCTCGCCGATGCTCCGTTGAAAGTCCGGGCACCGCGTCTGTCCGCCGTTCCCGCGCAGCGCCCACCCGGCCCCGCCCCGGCTCACCCCGAGATCCGCCACGACGATCTGCGCGCCATCCTGGAGCAGCTCAGCGAGGCCTCGGCGTATCCGCCTCCGTTCGCCGACCCCGGTACTGGGTCGTGACGTGACGTCAGTAGGCCTTACGGGAGCTGCCTTGGCCGATCCCGTGAGATTCCAGCTCTCGCTGCGGTGAGGGACCGACGAGGGCGGCACGGTGCCACCCCCTGTCGGTCGAGTCCCGGCCGGTGGATCGTCATTCCTTGTTGCTGCGCCGCTCAGGGCGGGGACCGGTGGCTCCTGTCGCGGGGCGGACGGTGGGGAGTGTGTTCTGGCGGCGCTGCTCCACGGCGCCCCGATCAGCGCCAGGGCGGTGGCGGCGTACGCGACCCGCGCGAGAACAGGGCGGGCCAGGGCGGCGGCGCCCGCGACCACTGCCGGCTTCCGTGCGGTGGAACGTCGCGTCACTGTCCGGTTGGGCCCTCAGGGCGTAGCCGACGCCGTGCCAGAGGCCCCGGTCGAAGGGAACCGGGGCCTCCTGGGCGGTGTGTGCGCGGTGATCAGGCGCGGCAGGTCAGCCTCTGTTCGGGGCCGTCGACCTGTCCGCTCTTGTACCAGGTGCCGTTGGAGTTCTTGAGCTGGCGGGTGCTCGCTCGGCCCCGGTAGAGCTGGTTGTCACCCACCGAGCATTTCCACTCAGCGGTGACAACCGTTGCCGAGGCGCCCGGGCCCGAGAACTCCTCGGATGCCTTGGAGACCCAAATGCCCAGGGCCCGGTACTGGAGCAGGTATCCCTTGAGCCTGATGTCTCCCTTCTGGTTGCATACCAGGGAGGAGCTGGCCTTGATCATGCGGTCCGACGTGGACGGCTTGTGAATGCTCAGGCTGCAGGTGGGGGCGGCCTGAACGGTGACCGTTCCGGCCGCCCTGGTGATGCCGAGCGGGCCGGGGTCCTTGCTGTCCGCCTCGGTCGCCCAGCGCTTGAGGGTGGCGAGCCGGTCGTCCTGGAAGTCACCGGGCGCGTTCCAGACGGTGAGCTGTCCCTGTGGAGAGAGCGTGGAAACCATCGCGCCGGTCTCCGCGTCCGCGGCGCTCAGGAGCTGAGTGCCCGTGGGGAGGGTCTCCAGCGTCGATCCGGCCGTTCCGTCGTCCAGGACGGAGCGGGGGATGTCGCTGTCGACGCCGGTACGCGTCACAAAGGTGTCCGTGTCATCGGCCTCCAGCGCGATACTGAGCGCCTCACCGTTGCCGCTGAACTCCTCGACCTGCGGGGGCGCCGATATCTGGCTTCCCGATATGCCTTCCAGCAGGCCGACATAAGCATTCACGTCCTGGCCGGTGGCGGCGGCGGGTTCGCCGACCGGGACCCTCTCCCTCGGATCGGCGGCTCCGCTCGCCACGTACTCACTGTCACTGACAATCCTCGGTACGTTTCCCGTTGTGTCGTCCGCCACCGCCAGTGCGGCACTGCCGCAGACGAGTCCCAGGGCAACCGATCCCACAGCCAGAACTCTCAGCATTTACTCTCCCCGTAGTCGTTGACGGTGATCTTCGCTCGAACCGAGATGCCGATCAACGCTTTCCTTGGGTAGGCGACGCAGAGCCAACAACTCTGTGGACTCACTGCGTGCAGGAGGTGCTGCATTGGTACACCGAGCAGATTGCTGTCGAGCGGCGGGCCCCGCTGCCTGATGAGGAGCGGATCGCGCAGCTGACGGCCAGCCGGGCTGCCGCCTACCAGGACCTTGCGCGTCTGGAGGACGCCGATGCGCAGGAGGAGGACCGCCTGGCGGCCCTCTACGCGGCGCGGCTGAGGCAGTTGGAGCCGTAGCCGGGGCACTGTCACGTTGGCTGGGTGGGTGGGATGATCGCCGGGTTGATCATGATGGAGGGGAAACTTCACCCGAAAGGATGACCCCGAGTACGCACCACTTCCGGCCCAGATCCACCAGGTTCGAGCCGGAGGCTCGTTAAGAGACGTAAGACGCCGGTTCCTCGCGTACTCCTCTCCATCACGCTTGCCGGACCCGCCCCATCTGGCAGTACTGGTCACGTCCCAGCTTCGTCAGGGCCGCTCTCACCTTCCCCGGCATCACCCGGATCAGGCTGCCCTCAGCTTCAACCCAACTGCTGCGACAGCGGGTTGGTGCAGGTCTTTCACCTCCACTCGACCCAACAGCGCCTCACGGCGCAAACACGAATTGAGCCAGAGCCCGCTCCCACTTACAGAACCACTTCAGCAGCCGCTGGTACGCCTCCAGGCGGGGCAACTTCGGCTCCGACCTGCCGTTCTCGTCATTCTTCACCGTCTGCGTCGACGTCTCCAGCGCGAGCGCGAGGCGCCGCAGCCGGGCCCGCTCGCGGCGGTAGCTGCGGCTCCTCCTCCAGCAGCGCGTCGACGGACGCGAACAGCTCCTCCTCGGAGGCCATGCCGAGCTCCTTTCACACCTCCCCGCCCCTGCGGACCTCAGCCTGGAATTTATCCCTTCTGTTCAACCCTGCCGGACAGTGCCACCGTTCCAGCGCCGATCAGGCGGGGGGAAGCCGCGGTGGCGTCCGCCGCCGGTCGGCGGCGGACGCCACCGCGCTCATGCCTTGGGCAAGAGTCCGCATGACAAGGCCGCGGCAGTCAGCTCCTCGGCCATGGCCTTCGGGCTCTCGAGCGGCGCCGAATGCGAGCCCTCGATGGACCGGACCACGAACTCACCGCTCGTCAGCGTGGACCAGCCGGCCATCGTGCCCTCGGGCAGCACCGGGTCGGCCGTGCCCGACACCGCCGTGATCGGGATGTCCAGGGGCCCGCGGCGGTCGCCTTGCAGCGCGAGCTGGTGCCGGTTCCACATACCGAAGTCGGCCCGCAGGTTCTCCACGTAGGTGCCGAAGACCTCCTCGTTGTCGAGGATGTCGTCGGGAAGCATCCCGCGGAACATCTCGACCAGGGTCGCCGGCGTCGCCGTGTCCCACAGCGTCGACACCTTCTGGAACTGCTTGAGCGCCTCCGGCGTCTCGCTGAACGGCGACGGCGCGCAGGCGGCGACGAGGGACAGGTCCGGTCCGCCGACCCTGCTGCCGAGCCGGTGGGCGATCTCCCAGGCCGTGTATGCGCCCTGGCTGTGCCCGTACAGGACGATCGGCACGTCGAGGCGGTCGGACAGGTCCGCCACGACCCGGTCGACGAGGACGTTCACATCACTCACCGGGGCTTCCCCGCTGCGTCCCTCACGGCCGGGGACCCGGACGCCGAGCAGTTCCACGTCCTCGGGGAGGTGCGGGATGAGCGGGACGTGTCCGGTGGTCGTGCCGCCCATGCCCGACATGCACAAGATCCGGACCTTGGGGTGTCGCGCCGGCTTGAGGACCCGTATCAGCGGGTCGGGCGCGGCCTCGGTGACGGGCTGCCGTCCGGTGAGTTCGTCGACCACGTGTTGCGCGATGCCCGCGCACCCGCCCTGCCGGAACAGCACGTCCGTGCCGAGCCGCAGTCCGCTTCGCCTGGCGAGCCTGGCGCGCAGGCCGACGGCCATCAGCGAGTCCATCCCGAGCTGTTGCAGGGGTTGTTCGGCGGGGATCCTGGTTGTTCCGAGGACGGCGGCGGCCTCTGTGCGGACCAGTTCCAGCACCGTGGTGAGCTGTGTGTCCCGGTCCATGCCCGCCAGCCGCTCTGCGAGGCCGCTGTCCTGGGGTGTGCCGGTCGTCTCGTCCTCGTGCGGCCGGTCGGCGCTCGCGGCGTGGCCGTCGCGGCTCTCGTGCCAGCGCCGGAGCAGCGGCAGCAGGTCCGCGACGCTGTCCCGGTGCTCTCCGGACGCGCCGAGCAGCTCGGCGAGCGAGTCCGTCTCGTCCGCGCCGACGGCGTCCCAGAAGCGCTGGTCGGTCGTCTTGCGGCGAGCGGGTGCCTTCCAGTGGCGCTGCCGCTGGAAGGCATAGCCGGGCAGGTCGACCATGCGACCGTGGGGGACGGCCGCCGGCCAGTCGATCTCGACGCCGTGTGCGTGCAGGGCGCCCAGGGTGTGCTGGAGCCGGTCCAGGCCGCCCTGGTCCCGTTCCATGGCCGCCAGAACCACCGCGTCCTGCTCCGCGCCGCCGTCGGCCAGTGGCATGGCCAGCACGGGATGCGGGCTGACCTCGACGAAGACGGTGTATCCGTCGGCCAGGAGTTCTTGCTGGGCGAGGTCGAGCCGCACGGGTTCGCGCAGGTTGCGGCACCAGTAGTCGGCGTCCAGTTCCTCACCCGCGGCCCGTCGGCCGAGCACCGTGGAGTACAGGGGGATCCGGGACGGTCGGGGGTTCAGCGGGGCGAGCTGGTCCCGGAGGCCGGGCAGCAGCGCGTCCATGTGTGAACTGTGGGATGCGCAGGCGGCGTTCAGCTTGCCGCACATCACGTCCTGGTCGTCCCATGCGTGGAGCAGTTTCTCCACGACCGCGCGGTCTCCCGAGATGACCGTGGATCCGGGGGTGTTCACCACGGCGACCGAGACGGCGTTCCCGTGGGGGGCCAGTGCTGCCTCGACCTCAAAGACCGGGAGTTGCACGGTCGCCATCTCCCCGTCCGAGGACAGCGCGGCGAGGGTTTTGCTGCGTTCGGCGACGATCCGGGCGCCCTCCTCGAGGGTCAGGGAGCCTGCGACCACGGCTGCGGGGATCTCGCCCTGACTGTGTCCGACCACGGCCTGTGCTTCCAGGCCCAGGTCCCGCATGGCCGCCGCCAGGGCGAGATACATGGTGAACAGCACCGGCTGGGCGATGTCCAGGCGGTCCCACGCGATGCGGTCCTCGTTCTGGAGCAGTTCGTGGACGGACCAGCCGGTCCAGGGGCGCAGTGCCTCGTCGCAGCGGGCGACCGTGTCGGCGAAGGCGGGGCTTTCGGTGAGGAGCCGCTGGGCCATGCCCGGCCACTGGGAGCCCTGGCCGGGGAAGACGAACACGACCTTGCCCGGCCGGGCGGTGGCGAGGGTGACCGATGCGTCCGGCTGGTCCTGGGCCAGGGCGGTGAGTCCTTCGATGACCGTGGGCAGGTCGGGTCCGGCCACCGAGGCGCGTTCGGCGAAGTGCCGGCGGTGCCGGGTGGTGGTCCAGGCCAGGTCGGTGAGGGTGGTGTCGGGGTGTTCGGTGAGCCAGTGGGCCCACTGGCGTGCCTGGTCCCTGAGGGCCTGCGGGGTGCGTCCGGAGAGCACCACCGGCGCTGCGGCCGGTGCCGCGCCCGGTGCCGGGTCGGGCTGCGCGGCCGGCTGCGGGGGCTGTTCGATCACCAGGTGGGCGTTGGTGCCGCCGATGCCGAACGAGGACACCCCGGCGCGCCGGGTGCCCGGCCAGGTCCGGGTGTCGTCGCTGATGCGCAGGACCGCCGGGTCCAGACCCAGTTCCGGGTCGGCCTGGTTGAAGTTGACGGTGGGGACCAGTTCACCGTGGTAGACGCAGAGGGCTGCCTTGACCAGTCCCGCCAGGCCCGCGGCCACGTCGACATGGCCGATGTTGGACTTCACCGAACCGACCGCGCACGGCTCGTCGCGGTCGGGGGAGAACACCTCTTGCAGGGCCTGGATCTCGATGAGGTCACCCATGGCGGTGGCGGTGCCGTGCGCTTCGACGTAGCCGATGTCCGCGGAGGACAGTCCCGCGTCGGCGAGGGCGTCGGTGATGACGGCCGCCTGGCCGCTGACGCTGGGGGCGGTGAAACCGACCTTGTCGGACCCGTCGTTGTTGATGGCGCTGCCGCGGACGACCGCGTAGATCCGGTCCCCGGCTACCACCGCGTCCGACAACCGCCGCATCACCACCGCGACCACGCCGTTGCCCACCACGGTGCCCTGGCGGTCGGCGTCGAACGCGCGGCAGGAGCCGTCCGGGGAGAAGACGAAGCCTTCCTGGTGCGGGTAGCCGTACTCCAGGGGGAAGGTGAGGGCGGAGGCGCCGACGATCGCCACGTCGGACTCCCCGCGCAGCAGGCTCTGCCGGGCCAGGTGCGCGAGGACCAGTCCCGTGGAGCACGCCGTCTGCACGGTCAGCGCGGGACCCCGCAGATTCAGCTTGTGCGCCAGGCGGGTCGTGAGGAAGTCGTTCATGTTGCCGATGGCGGCGCGGAAGGCCTCCGAGCTGCCCTCGGGATCGCCCAGGTCGTAGCCGCCGAAGCCGACTCCGCCGAAGACTCCGATGCGGCCGGGGTGGGTGTCGTGCACGATGCCGGCGTTCTCCAGGCCCTGCCAGGCCGTCTCCAGGAAGAGCCGGTGCTGCGGATCCATGTTCTCCGCCTCGGAGGGGGAGTAGCCGAAGAACTCGGCGTCGAAGAGGTCGGCGTCCCCCACGTAGCCCTTGGCATGGACGAAGGCGGGATCCTCCACTACGTGCGCGGGCACTCCGGCGTCCAGCATTTCCTGGTCGGTGAAGCGGCGGATCGACTCCACACCGCCCCGCAGGTTCGCCCAGAACTCCTCCGCGTCACTCGCGCCCGGCAGGCGCAGCGCCACGCCCACGATCGCCACCGCCTCCTCATCGGCACGCTCCCCGGCCAGTGCCGGTGCCGCGCTCGCCGCCGGCGTGGTGTCGCCGCTCAGGAACGTGGTCAGCCGGCGCACCGTGGAGTGGCGGAACAGCGTCGACAGAGGGAACTCGCGATCCAGGCCGGCGCGGACCAGCTCGTGGACCCGCACCGCTGTCAACGACGTTCCGCCCAGATCGAAGAATCCGCTGTCCGGGTCCACCTCGTCCGGCTCCACCTCCAGGACCTGCGACCAGGCCGAGAGCACCGTCTGCCACACCAGATCGGCACCGGCGGCCGGTTCCGCGGAATCGGGCTGCGCGGTGGGCAGTGCGGCCAGGGCCAGCCGGTCGATCTTGCGGTTCGGCGTCTGCGGCAGGCTCTCCAGCCGTACCCACCGGGTGGGCAGCATCGCCACCGGCAGCCGCTGCGCGGCACGCTCGGCCAGGACCTGCTGGTCAGCTTCTCCCGAGTAGAACACCCACAGGGCCGGCCGGCCGGTGTCCTCGCGTACCACCGCGGCAGCCTCACGCACGCCGTTGCACCCGGCCACCACGGACTCGACCTCACCGAGTTCGATGCGGTGTCCGGCCAGCTTCACCTGGGAGTCCGTGCGGCCGCAGTACTCCAGCGAGCCGTCCTCGCGATAGCGGACCACGTCGCCGGAACGGTACATCCGCCCCGCGCCCGGGAACGGGTCCACCACGAACCGCTCGTCCGTCAGCGCGGCCCGGTTCCAGTAGCCGCGCGCGACACCGCGCCCACCGATCCACAGTTCTCCACGGCAGCCCCGCGGTACCGGCTGCCGGTGGCGGTCGAGAACGGCGAGCCGGGTGTCGCGCACCGGCGTTCCCAGGCAGACGGGCCCGGGTTCGACCCGCCAGCCCGTCGAATAGATCGTGGTCTCCGTGGGCCCGTACATGTTGAACACGTCGCCGCCGCAGGTCCGCAGCAGCCGGTCGGACAGGCCGCGGTCGAGCGCTTCGCCGGCGACCATGAGCAGGCGCAGTTGGCTGAGCAGCTCACGGCCTCCCGCGCCCTCGAGCAGCGTCCTGGCCAGTGACGGCGTGCACTGCAGGTGGGTCGGCCCGTACCGCCGGTATCCGGCCCAGTCGGCGAGTTCACCGTCCGCGATGACCACGCGGTAGCCCCTGGTCAGGGTCCACAGCAGTTCGAGGCCGGAGGTGTCGAAGGACATGCTGGTCACGGCCAGCCAGGTGCCGCCGTCGCCTCCGCCGACCCGCTCGTCCATGGCACCGCAGAAGTTGGCGAACTGCGTGTGCTCGACCACGACACCCTTCGGGGTGCCCGTCGTGCCCGAGGTGTAGATGACGAAGGCGGGGTCGGACGGATCCGGCGCGACCGGCGCAGCGCCGCCCGGCTGTTCGGCCTCGGTGATCTCCTCGACGGACAGCACCCGCAGCCCGTCCGGCGAAACGTCCGGGAGGGAGCCGCTTGAGATCACCACGCCCAGCCCGCTGTCGGACACCACGTGGTCCAGCCACGCCTTCGGATACGCCGGGTCCAGTGGCACATAGGCGGCCCCGGCCATCCAGGTGGCAAGCATCGCGACCGGCAGATCGGCCGTGCGGGGGAGGCAGAGGCCGACGAGATCCCCGTGTCGCACGCCCAGTGCGGTGAGCTCCCGGGCGATCGCCCGGGCCCGTGCGGACATCTCCCGGTAGGTCAGTTCGCCTCCGTCCGAGGCCACGGCCACCGCGTCGGGGGTCCGTGCCACCTGAGCCAGTATCAGCTCGCAGGCGGTCTCCCCGGCGGGCCGGGCCGCGACGTGGCCGCCGTGCTCGGCGAGCCAGTCGCGTTCCGCGCCGCAGAGCAGACCGGCCTCCCGTACGGGGCGGGCGGGCTCGGCGGCGAGCGATGCCAGCAGGGTCTCGAAGTTGGCGGCCATGCGGCGGGCCGAGTCCTGGTCCAGCACATGCGCCTGGAACTCCAGCTCCCCGCGCAGCTCATCGCCGTCGGTGCTCAGCGTGAGACCCAGCTCGAACTTCGACGCGCCTCGTACGTTGCCGGACACGCTGCCCGTCGGGGGAAGCCGCCATGCAGCCTCACCCGTTCCGACCGTGGGGAAGGCCGTGCCGCTGTAGTTGAACACCGCCCGGAACAGCGGGTTCTCCTCACCGGTCCGGTCGCCGCCGGCGATGCGCACGACCTCGGACAGCGGGACGCTCTGGTGCTCGAACACACCCCGCACTCGGGTGTGGGTGGCGGCGATGACGTCCTCGAAGGACACCGTCCCGGTCAGGTCGCAGCGCAGCGGCAGGGTGTTCGCGAGGAACCCGAAGGTCTCCCCGACCTGCGGCAGCTCCCTCGCCGACCAGATCGTGCCGAGGCTGAAGTCGTACTGGTCGGTGTACCGGGCGAGCAGCACCGCGAAGGCGCTGACGTACACGGTGTATCCGGTGACGCAGTGGCGTGTGGCCAGTTCGTCCAGAGCGGCCCGGAGCTCCGCGGGCACGGTGAAGTGCACGGCGTCGCCCTGCTCGTCCTCCGCCGCGGCCCGCTCGGGGAGTTCCAGGCGCCGGCATCCGTCCAGTTCGGACGCGAAGTAGGCGAGCGAAGGCTCGAAGGCGCCCTGCTCCAGTGACTGCTTCTCCCATCGCGCGTAGTCGCCGAGGTGGTAGCGGACTTCCGCGAGCTGGGGAGTGCCCTGCTCGGCGAGGGCCCGGTACGTCTCGTGCAGTTCCTGCAGCAGCACCGACATCGACCAGCCGTCGGTGATGGCGTGGTGCATGGTGAAGCACATGGTCCACGTCCGGCCGGAGTCCACCAGCAGACAGCGGAACAGGGTCTCGGCGTCCAGCTCGAACGGGACCCGTTCCTCCGCGTGCAGCATCCGGTCGAGCTCATCGGCGCCGGTCACCCGCTCGTGCCGTAGCGGCACGGTGAACTCCCGGTGCACCACCTGGACCAGTTCGCCGTCGCGGCTCTCCAGGCCGGTGCGCAGTGCCTCGTGACGTTCCATCACCACGCGCAGTGCCGAGCGGAACGTCTCCGGGCACAGGGGGCTGTCCACCTCGAACCGGAGCACGGCGTTGTACTGCGCGGAGTCCGGACGCATCCGTTCCAGGAACCACAGTCGGCGCTGGCCCTCGGTCGCCGGGTGCACCTCGCGCCGCTCGGCACGGTCCATCGACGGGCCGGAAGACGGCAGCTCGCAGAAGACGTTGGCCAGGAGGTAGTCGACGACCGCTTGAGGCGTGGGGTGTTCGAAGGCGAGCGTGGACGGCAGCGGGGCGCCGGTCACCTCGCTGAGCCGGTTGCGCAGTTGCAGGGCCATCATCGAATCGAGGCCGCGGCCTTGGAACCGCTCGTCGACGGGCAGGGGTTCGCCGAGTCCGAGAACGCCCCGGACCACGTCCTGCACGGCCTCCAGCACGGTGCGGGCACGGGCCGGTTCGGGCAGTGCCGCCAGCCTGGTCGCCAGGTCGGCGGGGGGTGGTGCCTGTCGTTCCTGCCGGGGACGGGCTCCCCCGTCGATCCAGTAGCTCTGCCGCTGGAAGGCGTAGCCGGGCACGTCCACCAGGCGGCCGGGCCCGGCGATGACCCGTGTCCAGTCCACCGGGTGACCGTGGACGTGCAGTTCGCCGAGGCCGCGCAGGATCTGCGCGAGGCCGCCGTGGTCCCGGCGCAGGCTGCCCAGGACCACTCCGCCGCCGGCGGCGGTGAAGGTGGTCAGCGGGACGGCCAGCAGCGGATGCGGGCTGACCTCGGTGAACACGCCGTAGCCGTCGGCGCGCAGCGCGTCGAGCGCCAGGTCCATGCGCACCGGCTCGCGCAGGTTGCGGCACCAGTAGCGGGCGTCCAGAGTGTCTCCGCCGATCGGCGCGCCGGTGACCGTGGAGTACATCGGCACCGTCGTGGGGCGGGGGCGCAGTCCGTTCAGGGCCGCTTCCACCTCGGGCAGCATGGGGTCGACCAGGCTGCAGTGTCCGGCCCGGTCCGCCTTGATGCGGCGGGAGAACACGTCACGGTCCGCCAGCTTCGCGAGCAGGTCGTCCACCGCGTCCGCAGCGCCGGCCACCGCCACCGAGCCCGGGGTGTTCACCGCGGCCACCGACAGCGCTCCGTCGTAGTCGGCGAGCAGTTCCTCGACCTCGGTCAGCGGCAGTCCCAGCAGGGCCATGCCGCCCGAGCCGCTCTCGATGCGCCCGAACGCCTGGCTGCGGACGGCGACGATCCTGGCGCCCTCCTCCAGGGTCAGCGCTCCGGCGACCACGGCGGCGGGCACTTCGCCCTGGCTGTGTCCGACCACGGCCTCGGGTTCCAGACCGACGGACCGCCACACCTGTGCCAGACCGAGTGCGACCGTGAACAGGGCGGGCTGGGTCACCTCGACGTCGTCCAGGCTCAGCCCGCTCGTGTCGGGGTTCTCCAGCAGTTCCTGGACGGACCAGCCGGTCCAGGGGCGCAGTGCCTCGTCGCAGCGGGCGACCGTGTCGGCGAAGGCGGGGCTCTCGGTGAGCAGGCGCTGGGCCATGCCCGGCCATTGCGCACCGTGGCCGGCGAAGACGAAGGCGACCTTGCCGTGTTCCTCGGCGACCCCGGTGCACACCGCGTCGTCGGTCTGCCCGTCCCCGAGCGCGGTCAGTCCGCGCACCGCCTCGTCCAGGTCGTGGGCGAGGACGGCGGCTCGGTACGAGAAGTGCCGGCGGTGCCGGGTGGTGGTCCAGGCCAGGTCGGTGAGGGTGGTGTCGGGGTGTTCGGTGAGCCAGTGGGCCCACTGGCGTGCCTGGTCCCTGAGGGCCTGCGGGGTGCGTCCGGAGAGCACCACCGGCGCTGCGGCCGGTGCCGCGCCCGGTGCCGGGTCGGGCTGCGCGGCCGGCTGCGGGGGCTGTTCGATCACCAGGTGGGCGTTGGTGCCGCCGATGCCGAACGAGGACACCCCGGCGCGCCGGGTGCCCGGCCAGGTCCGGGTGTCGTCGCTGATGCGCAGGACCGCCGGGTCCAGACCCAGTTCCGGGTCGGCCTGGTTGAAGTTGACGGTGGGGACCAGTTCACCGTGGTAGACGCAGAGGGCTGCCTTGACCAGTCCCGCCAGGCCCGCGGCCACGTCGACATGGCCGATGTTGGACTTCACCGAACCGACCGCGCACGGCTCGTCGCGGTCGGGGGAGAACACCTCTTGCAGGGCCTGGATCTCGATGAGGTCACCCATGGCGGTGGCGGTGCCGTGCGCTTCGACGTAGCCGATGTCCGCGGAGGACAGTCCCGCGTCGGCGAGGGCGTCGGTGATGACGGCCGCCTGGCCGCTGACGCTGGGGGCGGTGAAACCGACCTTGTCGGACCCGTCGTTGTTGATGGCGCTGCCGCGGACGACCGCGTAGATCCGGTCCCCGGCTACCACCGCGTCCGACAACCGCCGCATCACCACCGCGACCACGCCGTTGCCCACCACGGTGCCCTGGCGGTCGGCGTCGAACGCGCGGCAGGAGCCGTCCGGGGAGAAGACGAAGCCTTCCTGGTGCGGGTAGCCGTACTCCAGGGGGAAGGTGAGGGCGGAGGCGCCGACGATCGCCACGTCGGACTCCCCGCGCAGCAGGCTCTGCCGGGCCAGGTGCGCGAGGACCAGTCCCGTGGAGCACGCCGTCTGCACGGTCAGCGCGGGACCCCGCAGATTCAGCTTGTGCGCCAGGCGGGTCGTGAGGAAGTCGTTCATGTTGCCGATGGCGGCGCGGAAGGCCTCCGAGCTGCCCTCGGGATCGCCCAGGTCGTAGCCGCCGAAGCCGACTCCGCCGAAGACTCCGATGCGGCCGGGGTGGGTGTCGTGCACGATGCCGGCGTTCTCCAGGCCCTGCCAGGCCGTCTCCAGGAAGAGCCGGTGCTGCGGATCCATGTTCTCCGCCTCGGAGGGGGAGTAGCCGAAGAACTCGGCGTCGAAGAGGTCGGCGTCCCCCACGTAGCCCTTGGCATGGACGAAGGCGGGATCCTCCACTACGTGCGCGGGCACTCCGGCGTCCAGCATTTCCTGGTCGGTGAAGCGGCGGATCGACTCCACACCGCCCCGCAGGTTCGCCCAGAACTCCTCCGCGTCACTCGCGCCCGGCAGGCGCAGCGCCACGCCCACGATCGCCACCGCCTCCTCATCGGCACGCTCCCCGGCCAGTGCCGGTGCCGCGCTCGCCGCCGGCGTGGTGTCGCCGCTCAGGAACGTGGTCAGCCGGCGCACCGTGGAGTGGCGGAACAGCGTCGACAGAGGGAACTCGCGATCCAGGCCGGCGCGGACCAGCTCGTGGACCCGCACCGCTGTCAACGACGTTCCGCCCAGATCGAAGAATCCGCTGTCCGGGTCCACCTCGTCCGGCTCCACCTCCAGGACCTGCGACCAGGCCGAGAGCACCGTCTGCCACACCAGATCGGCACCGGCGGCCGGTTCCGCGGAATCGGGCTGCGCGGTGGGCTCCGGCTGCGCGGGGGGCAGCGCGGCCGTATCCGGCGTCAGGCTGTCGCCGTGCTGCCGGAACCAGCCCTCTTCCCGGGTGTGGAGCAGAGGCAGGCGGCTGACGGGCAGGGCGCCGTCGCGGAGGAAGGAGTGCAGCAGGGTCTCGAAGTTCGCGACCATGCGCTGTGCGGATTCCTGATCCAGTACGTGGGACTGGAACTCCAGCTCCCCGCTCAGTCCCTCCGCGGCGGGCGCGAGGCTCATGGTCAGCTCGAACTTGGCGGTTCCGGCGACGTTACCGGTGAAGCTCCCGGCGAACGGCTGCCATGTGCCGTCGTCCGGTTCCGCCCCCAGGCCGTAGTTGAACACCGCCCGGAACAGCGGGTTCTCCTCGCCGTTGCGTTCGGCTCCGACGGCCCTGACCACTTCGGACAGGGGCACGTTCTGGTGTTCCATCACGCCGAGCACGCGGGACTTCATCGCCGCCAGCAGCTCGGGCACGGTCGGATCGGCGGAGAGGTCACAGCGCAACGGCAGGGTGTTGGCGAGGAAGCCGACGATCTCCGGCGTCCCGGACAGGGTGCGCCCGGACCACACCGTGCCGATGCTGAAGTCCCGCTGGTCGCTGTACCGGGAGAGCAGCACGGCGAAGGAGCCGGCCAGCACCGTGTACAGGGTGACTCCCGCGTCGGAGGCGAGTGCCTCCAGCTCGCTGCGGAGGGCGTCCGGCAGGGCGAATCCGACCTTGCCCGCGCCGGAGTCCGGCGTGCCGCGGGGCAGTTCCAGTCGCGGGGCCCCGGCCAGTTCGCTCCGGAAGAAGCCGAGTCCCGCCTCGAAGGCTCCCTGGGCGATCGCGTCCCGCTCCCAGCCGGCGTAGTCGCCGAGGTGCACGGGCGGCTCGCCGCCGCTGTCGGGAACGAGGCCCGCGCGGAACGTGTCGTACGCGACGAACAGCTCGTGCAGGACCATGACCAGCGACGAGGCGTCGATGATCGCGTGGTGCAGGGTGAAGCAGACGACCTGGTCGTCAGCGCCGGTCAGCACCAGGCAGCGCAGCAGCACGGGGCCGGACAGGTCGAAGGGTGTCTCGGCCTCGTCCCGGATCCGGGCGGCCAGTTCCTCGGGGTCTGCCGCCTCCTCGAAGCGCAGCGGGGTGCCGAACTCCTCGTGCACCACCTGGACCAGCTCACCGTCGCGGCTCTCCAGGCCGGTGCGCAGTGCCTCGTGCCGCCGCACCACGAACTCGACGGCGGAGGCGAACGCCGCGCGGTCCAGCGGTTCGGCGACCCGGACCGGCATCGTCACGTTGTACTCGGCCGTGCCGGGACGCATCTGCTCCAGGAACCACAGCCTGCGCTGCCCCTCGGTCGCCGGGTGGACACCGCGTCGCTGCACGCGCTGCACGCGTTGCACGCGCGCCCGGCCCGTGTCGTCCTCCCGGTCTCCCAGGCAGCCGTCGAGGTACCGGGCCAGGCCGGCGGGTGTCGGGTGATCGAAGACGGCCGTCGCGGGCAGGGACAGTCCGGTCTCGGCGGACAGCCTGCGGCGCAGTTCCACCGCCATCAGGGAGTCCAGTCCGAGTTCGGTGAACTGCGTGTCGGGGTGGATCTCGCCGGAGGAGCCCAGCGCCTCGGCCGCTTCGCGCCGCACGAGATCGGTCAGGGCGGGCAAGCGCCGCTGTTCCGGCAGGGCGGACCAGCCGGTGTCGGCGCCGTCCGTCCGGGTGTCCGCCAGTCTCCGCATCCGGGTCCGGCCCCGCAGCAGCGGCGAACGGTCGTCCTCGGCCCCGGACAGGTCGATGCGAAGGGGCACGAGATGTGCTCGCCGGCTGGTCAGCGCGGCGTCCAGAGCGCCCAGCGCCTGCGGGCCGGTCAGTGCGGTCACGCCCTGCCTGCGCATCCTCGCCAGTTCCGCCCGGCCGAGGTGCGCGGTCAGTCCCGTGCCGTCCTGCTCCCACAGCCCCCAGGACAGGCTCAGTGCGGGAAGTCCCCGCCGGTGCCGCTCGAGCACGACCGCGTCCGCGAACGCGTTCGCCGCGGCATAGGCGCTCTGTCCGGCGCTTCCGAGGACTCCCGCGGCGGACGAGAACACCACGAACGAGGTCAGTGGACGGTCCGCGGTCAGCTCGTGCAGCCACCACGCCGCGCGTGCCTTCGGCGCCCAGACCCGTTCCAGACGTTCCGGGGTCTGGTCCGTGAGAAGCCCGTCGTCGAGTACGCCGGCCAGATGCCACACGCCGCTGAGATCCGGGACGGACTCCACGAGTGCGGCCACCTGATCGCGGCTGGTGACATCGCAGGCCACCACGCGCACGCTGTCGGCCCCGGCGGCGGTCAGCTCGCCGATCAGCTCGGCGGAACCGTCCGCCGCGTCACCTCGGCGGGAGGCCAGGACGAGCTTGCGCACGCCCCGTGCGCCCACCAGGTGCCGTGCGACCTGCCGCCCGAGCTCACCGGTACCGCCGGTGATCAGCACCGTGCCCGGTGTGTGTTCGGTGGCGTCGGCGGCACCCTGTGCCGGGGCGGTGGCGTGGGGGGTGAGCCGGACCAGCCGGGGTGCCCGTATGTCTGCGCCGCGGACCACCAGTTCCGGCTCGGCGACGGTCAGTGCGGCCCGCACCGCGTCCGGATCGGCGGCCTCGTCCACGTCCACCAGCCGCACCGGATGTCCCTCGGCGCGTGCCGCGCGCAGCAGTCCCCACAGGGGCGCCGAGGCCAGGTCGACGGTCTCGTCCTCGTCCACGGAGACCGCCCGGCGGGTCACCCAGACCAGTTCGGTGCCGGCGGGCCGGGGATCGGCCAGCAGGTCACGCGCACGGACCAGTGCCGCCGCGGTGAACTCCTCCGGGGTGCCGCAGGGTTGCGTGGCGTCCACCACGATGCGGGAGGGAGCCGGTCCGGTCTCGGTGTCCAGTGTGGGCAGTTCGAGTGCGGCCGCCAGGGGGCCGGCGGTGATCGCGGTGTCCGTCGGTGCGGCAGCGGGGGCCTGGTACTCCTGGAACTCCAGCCGGTACAGGTGCGGCTGCTGTGTCGCCCGCAGGCTTTCCGCGGTGGCTTTGCGGAGGCGGAGACTGGCCGTGGCCACCGGGCTGCCGTTCTCCTCCGTCACGCACAGCTCGGCCTGCTCGTGCTTCTCGTCGAGGCGTACGCGCACCCGTACGACCGAGGCCCCGGTCGCGTACAGGCGGGCGTCGCTCCACTCGAACGGCAGCAGAACCCGCTTGGCGCGCTGCCCGCCTCCCTCGTCACCGGCTCGGTCCTCGCAGGCTTCCTCCGCGGCGAGGATCGTGTGGAACGCCGCGTCCAGGAGGGCGGGGTGGATCCCGAAGCCGTCGGTGCGCAGGCTCTCGGGAAGGCGGAGGACGGCGTGGAGCTCGTAGTCCTGTCGCCACAGGTCCACCAGGCCCTGGAAGGCGGGTCCGTAGTCGATTCCGCGGTCGCGGAAGCGGTCGTAGAAGCCGTCCAGGGGCACGCGC
>NZ_LRTR01000797.1 GCF_001550375.1 Streptomyces europaeiscabiei
GGGGGGGGGGGGGGGGGGGGGGGGGGGGGGGGGGGGGGGGGGGGGGGGGGGGGGGGGGGGGGGGGGGGGGGGGGGGGGGGCGGGGCCGTGCCGAAGGTCTGCGCTCGCGACGGTTCACACGTCGGGTGTCGCCGTGACCACGCCCGCCGCGACCGCCGCGCCCAGGGCGGCGTGGTCCCTGACGGTCTGGTCGGCGTAGCGGAGGGCGAAGTCGGCGAGGGCGTGGTCGAAGGTGTCCTTGCCGCCGAGGTAGGCGGCGATGGCGACGCGGTCGCCCGAGCGGGCGTGGGCGCGGGCGAGGGTGGTGCCGCAGAGGCGGGCGTAGGCGCGGAGGTCGTCCGGGGGCATGCCGGCGACATCGGCCGAGCCCTGTGTGTCGCGGAGCCGACGCCAGTAGTACGCGCGGCCCTGGGGGCCGGTCAGCCAGCCGAGGAAGATGTCACCGGCGGCCTGGAGAATCCGCTGGCCTGCGACGACACGGTGCCCGGGGTGATCGTACGGGCCGTGCGGCAGATGGTGTTCGAGAACGGACCGGCCGGCCTCCTTGATCTGGAGGCAGAGCAGGTCATCGGCGTCGCGGCCCACGAGCAGGACGATGAAGCAGCGGGTACCGACGCTGCCGACGCCGACGACCTTGCGGGCGGCGTCGGCGAAACGGTAGCGGTCGAGGAGGAGACGGCGTTCCTCGGCGAGGGTGGAGCGGTAGTCGCTGAAGATCTTGCGGAGGGCCGCCATGTCGGAGGCGCCGGCGGGCTCCAGCAGGGGCGGGTCGTGGAGGATGCGGCGCCGCCCGTCGACGATCTCGGTGAGCTTGCCGAGGGCGTGCAGGCTGGTGCGGCGGCGGGCCCGGCCGAGGCTCGACTCCAGGCGCCGCCGGTGACGGCCCGAGCGGAGCAGCGGCAGCAGCCGGTCGGCGTCGACACTCGTGTACCAGACGGCGAGTTCGCCCTCCCCCGCCAGCTTCCGCATCGTCCGGCGGTACGCGGCGGCCGTCCCGTACGCGGCGGCCCGGGCGTCGGCCTCCGCGTGGCCGTTCTCGCGGGCGGCCACGGCGACGGAGGCCGCGAGCCGTTTCACGTCCCACTCGAAGGGGCCCGGGTACGTCTCGTCGAAGTCGTTCAGATCGAACAGCAGGGAGCGTTCCGGGGAGGTGTAGAGGCCGAAGTTGAGCAGATGCGCGTCTCCGCAGAGCTGCACGGTGAGGCCGGTGTGCGGCTGGGCGGCCAGGTCGGCCGCCATGACGGCGGCCCCACCGCGCAGGAAGGCGAACGGTGACACCGACATCCGGCCGTACCGGATGGGCAGCAACTCCGGCAGCCTGTCCCGGCCCTGGCGTTCGAGTACGGCGACGGGATCGGAGCGGTCGACCGAGGGAATCCAGGTGGCGTGCGCCGAGCGCGGCGCCTGTTTCCGGGCGTCCCTGCCCTGCCGGGCCCGGTCCGCCGACGTGGTCATCGCGCTGCCTGCCGTATGCCGTGCCGCCCCATACAGCCTCCCTGGACTCCGCGGCTCCGCCACGTGGTGGCTGACCGCGCCTCGGCTCCGCCACGTGGTGGACGCCCGCGTCGCCGATCTCCTGATCGCAGTGAAGGCCGAAGGGGTGGCGTACGCATGTCCGAGTACGGCGATCGGGTGACGGGGTGGGGGCGGGGGGGCCGGTCGGGGGCGAGGGGATCGGCGGGGG
>NZ_LRTR01000798.1 GCF_001550375.1 Streptomyces europaeiscabiei
CGAGCGGGCCCGCCTCGGCCGTCCGGGCGTCCAGGACGACCGGACGGCACGGCGGCCCCGCCGTACGGGCGGATGCCACCGCCAGGTCGACACCGGCGGCGGCCGCGTCCAGGACACGCACGTCCTCGGGGATACCGGCCCGCTCGCGCAGCACGGTGTCCTCGGCCCAGCGTGCGCTGAGCCCGAGATGCCAGTCGACCGGGTAGCCGCCCCACTCGGTGGCCGCCCACAGCCCCACGGACCGCCGCGCGTTGACGGGCCGCCCGGTGCGCGGGTCCGCGCAGTGGGCGTCGACGCCCACACCGCCCGGGCCCGCGCGCGGCGTGGTCGCGGTGTGCAGGACCCAGGCGACGGGGTTCAGCAGTTCCCCCATGTGATGGGCGAGAGCACCGCGCACCGGACTCCACCGCCACGTCGAGGCGGACACGAGGTGGTGCAGCCGCTGGATGTCGGCCGGCACCCCGGTGTGGGAGGCGATGTTGCGGATGGTCTTGCGGCCCGTGGCGCGCAGCAGCCCCCGCACGTACAGCTCGCCGCTGCGCCGCTGGTCGCGGCGCGGCATGGACCACAGCACCCGGTGGGACAGGTCCGCGACCCGGTCGGGGGCCACCCGGGCGGCGGCGCCGGGTAC
>NZ_LRTR01000008.1 GCF_001550375.1 Streptomyces europaeiscabiei
CGAGCGCGCCGCCTCGGCCCCGCCGCGCGTCCTCGTCGGCCTGGTCGCCGAGGGTCGCCGGGTGCCGCGCGCCGGATACCCGGTCGTCGCCGACGGCGAGGTGATCGGAGAGGTCACCTCCGGCGCTCCCTCCCCGACGCTGGGCAGGCCGATCGCCATGGCGTACGTCGACGCCACGCACGCCGCGCCGGGCACGGCCGGTGTGGGCGTGGACATCCGGGGCAGCCACGAGCCGTACGAGGTCGTGGCGCTGCCGTTCTACAAGCGGCAGAAGTGACACCTTCGTAGTCGTCCGCCCGTAGTCGTATGCGTGGTCGTGCACGTAGTCGTTCACAAGCGGCACCCGTGCGGACCCCGAGAGTGACACTGGGCACATCCGCGCTGCTCAACAGCGGTTTCAGCAGTCCCCCCTTCCTCACCACTCCCCCGCGTACAGGAGAATTCAGGCCATGAGCAACCCCCAGCAGCTGCGTTACAGCAAGGAGCACGAGTGGCTGTCGGTCGCCGAGGACGGCGTCTCGACGGTCGGCATCACGGAGTTCGCGGCGAACGCGCTCGGCGATGTCGTCTACGCCCAGCTTCCCGAGGTGGGCTCCACCGTGGCCGCGGGCGAGACCTGCGGCGAACTGGAGTCCACGAAGTCGGTCAGCGACCTGTACTCACCGGTCTCCGGTGAGATCACCGAGATCAACGAGGACGTCGTCAACGACCCGTCGCTGGTGAACACCGCCCCGTTCGAGGGCGGCTGGCTGTTCAAGGTACGTGTCGCGCAGGAGCCGGACGACCTGCTCACCGCCGACGAGTACGTCGCCCACACCGCCGGCTGAGAAGACGAGGTCGTACGCATGTCGCTTCTGAACACGCCCCTGCACGAGCTGGACCCGGAGGTCGCCGCCGCCGTCGACGCCGAGCTGCACCGCCAGCAGTCCACCCTGGAAATGATCGCCTCGGAGAACTTCGCTCCCGTCGCGGTCATGGAGGCCCAGGGCACCGTCCTGACCAACAAGTACGCCGAGGGCTACCCCGGCCGCCGCTACTACGGCGGCTGCGAACACGTCGACGTCACCGAACAGATCGCCATCGACCGCCTCAAGGACCTCTTCGGCGCCGAGTACGCCAACGTCCAGCCCCACTCCGGCGCCTCCGCCAACCAGGCCGCCCTCTTCGCCCTCGCCCAGCCCGGCGACACCATCCTCGGCCTCGACCTCGCCCACGGCGGCCACCTCACCCACGGCATGCGCCTGAACTTCTCCGGCAAGCAGTTCAACGTCGTCGCCTACCACGTGGACACCGCCACCGGCCTCGTCGACATGGCCGAACTGGAGAAGCTCGCCAAGGAACACCGCCCCAAGGTGATCATCGCCGGCTGGTCGGCGTACCCCCGCCAGCTGGACTTCGCCGAGTTCCGCCGCATCGCCGACGAGACCGGGGCCCATCTCTGGGTCGACATGGCGCACTTCGCGGGCCTGGTCGCCGCCGGACTGCACCCCAACCCCGTCGAGCACGCGGACGTGGTCACCTCCACCACCCACAAGACCCTCGGCGGCCCGCGCGGCGGCATCATCCTGGCGAAGAAGGAGTTCGCGAAGAAGCTGAACTCCTCCGTCTTCCCCGGCTTCCAGGGCGGTCCGCTGGAGCACGTGATCGCGGCGAAGGCGGTGTCCTTCAAGGTCGCCGCGAGCGAGGAGTTCAAGGAGCGCCAGCGCCGCACGGTCGAGGGCGCGCGGATCCTCGCCGAGCGGCTGACGGCGGCCGACGCCCGCGAGGCCGGCGTCGACGTCCTGTCCGGCGGCACGGACGTCCACCTCATCCTGGTCGACCTGCGCGCCTCCGAGCTGGACGGGCAGCAGGCCGAGGACCGTCTCCACGAGGTCGGCATCACGGTCAACCGCAACGCCGTCCCCAACGACCCGCGTCCCCCGATGGTGACCTCCGGGCTCCGCATCGGCACCCCCGCCCTCGCCACCCGCGGCTTCACCGCCGAGGACTTCACCGAGGTCGCCGACGTCATCGCCGAAGCCCTCAAGCCGTCCTACGACGCCGAAGCCCTCAAGACCCGGGTCAAGGCACTGGCCGACAAACACCCGCTCTACCCGGGGCTGGGGAAGTAACCCGGGCGTCATCGGTACGTAGTCCTGCTTTTCCGGGGCGCCGCGCACACTGTGGAGTGAGCGCGGTGCCCCACCCCCTGCACCGCCCTCCCCCGTTCTGAGGAGTCACCGTGGCCATCTCGGTCTTCGACCTGTTCTCGATCGGCATCGGCCCGTCCAGCTCCCACACGGTCGGCCCGATGCGCGCCGCCCGCATGTTCGCCCGACGGCTGCGCAACGAGGAGCTGCTCGCGGGCGTGGCCTCGGTGCGCGTCGAGCTGTACGGCTCGCTGGGCGCCACCGGTCATGGCCACGGCACCCCCAAGGCCGTGCTCCTGGGCCTGGAAGGCGCCTCACCGCGCACGGTGGACGTCGAGTCGGCCGACGAGCGGGTGGAGGCGATCAAAGAGGCGGGCCGCATCCGCCTCCTGGACGACCACGAGATCCCCTTCTCCTTCGACAAGGACCTGGTCCTGCACCGCCGCAAGACGCTGCCGTACCACGCCAACGGCATGACCGTCTGGGCCTACGACGCGGCGGGCACCGAGCTGTTGTCGAAGACGTACTACTCCGTCGGCGGCGGCTTCGTCGTCGACGAGGACGCGGTCGGCGCGGACCGCATCAAACTCGACGACACGCCCCTCAAGTACCCCTTCCGCACGGGTGACGAGCTGCTCCGCGTGGCGAAGGAGACGGGTCTGTCGATCTCCGCGCTGATGCTGGAGAACGAGCGGGCCTGGCGCAGCGAGGACGAGATCCGTTCCGGTCTCCTCGACATCTGGCGCGTGATGCAGGCGTGTGTCTCCCGCGGTATGTCCCGCGAGGGCATCCTGCCCGGCGGTCTGCGCGTACGCCGCCGCGCGTCCATGTCGGCCCGTCAACTACGGGCGGAGGGCGACGCGTTGGCCCGCTCCATGGAGTGGATCACGCTCTACGCGATGGCGGTGAACGAGGAGAACGCGGCCGGCGGCCGGGTCGTGACGGCCCCCACGAACGGCGCGGCCGGCATCATCCCCGCCGTCCTGCACTACTACGTCAACTTCGTCCCGGGCGCGGACGAGGACGGAGTCGTGCGGTTCATGCTGGCCGCCGGCGCCATCGGCATGCTCTTCAAGGAGAACGCCTCCATCTCCGGCGCCGAGGTCGGCTGCCAGGGAGAAGTCGGCTCCGCCTGCTCCATGGCCGCCGGAGCCCTCGCCGAAGTCCTCGGCGGCTCCCCCGAACAGGTCGAGAACGCCGCCGAGATCGGCATGGAACACAACCTCGGCCTCACCTGCGACCCCGTCGGCGGCCTCGTCCAGATCCCCTGCATCGAACGCAACGGCATGGCCGCCGTGAAAGCCGTCACGGCGGCCAGGATGGCCCTACGCGGCGACGGTCGCCACCACGTCTCCCTCGACAAGGTCATCAAGACCATGAAGGACACCGGCGCCGACATGAGCGTCAAGTACAAGGAGACGGCGCGGGGCGGGCTCGCCGTGAACATCATCGAGTGCTAGGGGAATCGGACCTGACCAGTACGTTCGTGGCCGTGCGGGTCGTGGAGCCAGCCAGGCTCGGTGACTGTCCGGGTGAGTACCGCGCCCAGTGCGAAGACGTCGCTCGCCGTTCCGACCCGCTTGCCGGTCAGCTGCTCGGGCGACATGAACCCCGGTGCGCCCGCGACCGTGCCGGTGCGGGTGAGCGCGCCGGCGGCCTCGCCCGCCACTCAGGCGTAACTGCCCAGGACCGACGGGTGGTCGCCGGCGGGCACGCGGAGCAGGATCTCGGCCCGCTGCTCGGCGCGGCGGAACGCTGCCGACGCCAGTTGGGACTTGCCGACGCCGCCCGCGCTGCCCGCGAGCGGATCTGCCGGACGGTTGCTTCTCGCGAGCCCGCGTCGATGCTCTCGGCCGACCCGTCACGCCGCCGCAGTGCGGTGGCGTGACTCGGCGGACGGCCGATCACGATCTGCGGCCGCGGCCGCTGCTGTCCAGGGGCGGGGCTGCTCCGCCCGAACCGGAGGTGTCGCGCCCGGCGCCGACGAGGCGGACAGAGGGACCGTTGCTCCGCCGGTCGGCTCCTCCGGCAGGGTGCACGAGGCGCACACGTCGTGGATTCAGGCCGGCAGGTACTCCGTCGCCGCGTCCAGCAGCCAGTCCGTCAGGTAGTCGGCGAAGGATGAGCGGACCAGTACCCAGAAGCCGGACGCGGGTTCGTCACGGGCGATCAGGATGATCTGGGTGCGTCCGAGGGTGGTCTGGGCGCAGCGGCCGGCGCCGAAGGCACGTGGGTGCAGGTCCAGGGCGCAGCCGTGGGACAGAAGGTCGCGGGCGTGGGGGCCTGCGACGAGGAGGGTGGTGCGCTGGGCGGAGACGTCGGTGACGGAGATGGGCTCGTCCCCGGCGGCCGTTCGGATCCGGCCCTCCAGGTCGTGCGCACTGCCGGGCGGGCCCACCAGCAGCCATTCGTCCGGGCCCAGCCACAGCGCGGTCAACTGCCCCGCGCGTACGACGGTGTTGGGTTCGAGCGGGAGTGGGAGGTCGAGGGCGAGGCCGATGGCGTCGGCCGCCGCTCCCTTGGCGTCGAGACGGATGTCGAGCTGGGTCAGGAAGGGGAGTTCGGCCAGGCGGACCGCGCCCCGGGAGGTGCGGGTGGCGGTGGCCAGGCGGGCGGCGGCGTGGGCCAGGGGGCTGCGGGGCGGGGCGGTGAGTGCGGTGTCAGCCATCGCGACGGGCTCCCTCGGGGTCGTAGAGGACGGGGCTTGCGACGGTCACCGGGACCAGCCGGTCGCCGACGGGGGCGTACAGCCGCTCGCCGATGCGGTCCCGGCCGCCCTTGATCAGGGCGAGCGCGAAGGTCCGGCCGAGGGCGGCGCTGCGGTAGCTGGAGGTGACGTGGCCGAGCATCGGGACGGGCGGGGCGGGCAGGACGCTGTCGGCGACCAGGTGGGTGCCCTCGGGGAGGAAGGTGCCGGGGTCCTCCGGGAGCAGGCCGACGAGGTGCTTGCGGTCGGCGCGGAGGGTGTCGGCGCGGGCGTAGGAGCGCTTGCCGATGAAGTCGGGCTTCTTCTTCGAGACGACCCAGCTCATGCCGAGGTCCTGGGGGGTGACGGTGCCGTCGGTGTCCTGGCCGATGATGGGGTAGCCCTTCTCGGCGCGCAGGACGTGCATGGTCTCGGTGCCGTACGGGGTGATGCCGTACGGGGCTCCGGCCTCGTACAGCGCCTGCCACAGGGTGAGGGCGTCCCACGGTGACACGTTGATCTCGTAGGCGAGTTCGCCGGAGAAGCTGATCCGGCAGACCCGGGCCTCGATGCCGGCGACGGTCGCCCCGCGCCAGGCCATGAACGGGAAGTCGTCGTTGGACACGGCCAGTTGGGGTGCGAGGGTGCCGAGGACGTCGCGGGAGCGGGGGCCGACCAGGGCGACGGTGGCCCACTGTTCGGTCACGGACGTGCAGTGGACCTTCAGCTCGGGCCACTCGGTCTGCAGCCACTCCTCCATCCAGTCCAGTACGGCGGCCGCGTTGCCGGTGGTCGTGGTGACCAGGAAGCGGTCCTGGGCCACGCGGATGACCGTGCCGTCGTCGAAGAGCATGCCGTCCGGGCGGCACATGACGCCGTAGCGGATCATGCCGACCTTCAGGGTGCTCATCATGTTCGTGTAGAGCCGGTCGAGGAGGACGGCGGCGTCCGGGCCCTGGACGTCGATCTTGCCGAGGGTGGAGGCGTCCATGAAGGCGACGCCTTCGCGGGCGGCGGCGCACTCGCGCAGCACGGCGCTCTCCATGGTCTCGCCGCCTTGCGGGTAGTACCAGGGGCGCTTCCACTGGCCGACGTTCTCGAACAGGGCGCCGTGCGCGACATGCCACTCGTGGACGGCGGTCGTGCGGACCGGATCGCTCAGAGCGCCGCGGTCACGGCCTGCGAGCGCCGCGAAGGACACCGGCGTGTACGGCGGCCGGAACGTGGTCGTGCCGAGCGCGGAGATGTCCACACCGAGCAGTTCGGCGACCACGCCGCTGGCCAGGACACCTGAGGTCTTGCCCTGGTCGTTGGCGGTGCCGGCCGTGGTGTAGCGCTTGGTGTGCTCCACCGAGCGCATGCCGGCGCCGGTCGCGCGGGTCAGGTCGTCGACGGTGACGTCTCGTTGGAGGTCGACGAAGCGGGGTGCGCCTGAGGCGTCCGGCACGACGTAGACATGCATGGGCGGAGTCGGCCGGGGCGGTGCGGCCACGTCCGGGAGGCGGGGGGACTCCGGGGTGTAGCCCTCGGCCTCGATCGCGCGCGCACCGGCGGCGGCGCCCTGTGCGAGAACCCCGGCGAGGTCGAACTCTCCGCTCGCGCCGCCCGCCACCTCGACCGCCTGACGGCAGGTGTCGGGGACGAAGGAGCCGAGCGTCTCGTCGTGGCGCAGTCTGCCCCCCGCCTGGCTGAACAGGTGCGCGACCGGGTTCCAGCCGCCGGAGACCAGCAGGAGGTCGGCGGCGAACCGCCGCTGCTCCGCGGGTTCTCCGTGCGGGGCGGCGGTCACGGCGGTGAGGCGCGGGCCGCCCTCGGTGCCGGTGACGGCGTGCCCGGCCAGCACCTCGATGCCGGCCTCCTGGGCGCGCCGCGCCCACTCCCCCTGTTCGGGGCGGGTGTCGACGATCGCCGTGATGTCCACGCCCGCCGCGGCGAGGTCCAGAGCCGCCGCGTAGGCGCTGTCGTTGGTCGTGAAGACGACCGCCCGGCGGCCCGGCAGGACGCCGTGGCGGTTGGCGTACGTGCGGGCCGAGGCGGCCAGCATCACGCCGGGGCGGTCGTTGTCCGCGAAGGCGAGAGAGCGTTCGTGGGCGCCGGTGGCGAGGACGACTCGGCGGGCCCGGATGCGCCAGACGCGTTCGCGGGAGACGTGTCCGGGAGCGGCCGCGCCCAGGTGGTTGGTGCGGCGTTCCACGGCGAGGAGGTGGTTGTCGTCGTAGTAGCCGAAGACGGTGGTGCGGCGCAGTACGCGGACCTCCGGGGCGGTGTCGAGGCGTCCGGCGGTCTCTTCGGCCCAGTCGAGGTGTTCGCCGGTGCCCAGGAGGCTGCCGCCCAGGTGTGGTTGGTCGTCGGCGAGGATGACTCGGGCGCCGCTGTTCGCGGCCGCCGCGGCGGCGGCGA
>NZ_LRTR01000080.1 GCF_001550375.1 Streptomyces europaeiscabiei
GCGACGGACGACAGCGCGGCCTCGGCCGGATGGCCCTCGGCCCGTCGGCGCACCGACTGGCCGCAGGCGAGGGCCCACACGCGTAGATAGGGGTCGGCCAGCAGCACGTCCAGTGCGGCGGCGGGCAGGGCGAGGACCGCCTCCCAGCCGGGTGCCGAATCCGCCGAGCCGCCGATCCCCGGATCGAACCCCGGATCCGGACGCGGCCCCGTGGCCGTACCTGCCCCCAGCCCGGGGTCGGAACCCGGGCCCGATGTGTCCGCGCGGTGCGCCGCCGCCAGCAGCGCCCGACGCTGGCTGTTCTGTGCCGCGGCCAGCGACCGGACGGCCGCCGTACTGCCGTGTCCGGCGGCCAGTTCGTCGAAGTGGGTCCAGGACAGGCCGTGCCAGCCGTGGCGGACGTCGGCGTCGTTGCGTTCCGTGGCCTGGACGTACTCGATGGTCTTCAGCAGGTCCGCGCAGTAGACGGAGGGGTTGTCGAAACCGTTGGACGCACGGTGGCGGTGCCCGTAGAGGCCGCCGCCGCAGACCGACACGACGGGGCAGGCGCGGCACTGCGCGCTCAGCCCGTCCAGTCCGGCGCGGCGGGCCTGGATGCCCCGGTGTTCGGCGGCCTCCTCCAGGCGGTGGGTGGCGATGTGCATGCCGGTCGCGGGGGCTCCCGGATAGGCCGTCTTCAACCAGTCCGCCTGCTCGACGGCGCCGTCGGTCTCCACCACGAGCAGGTCCGAACTGCCCAGCCCCAGTGCCTCGGTCAGGCTGCCTCGGCCGCGGCTCAGCCGACTGATCGACTCGAACATCCGGATGCGCATCGGCATGCCGTCCGCGGTCCACTGCTTGTGCACCGCGATCAGCCAGTCGGCGTATTCGGAGCCGGTCCGTCCGCCGGGGCGGGGCGGCGGGTACTCCCAGGTGGCGTGCGGCAGCAGGAAGTCGATGGCGGGCGGGCGGAGTTCGGCCAGCGCCCGGTAGACCTCCACGGGGTCGTTCTCGACGTCGATCGTGCAGAGCAGCCCGCCGAAGGCGCTGCGGTGGGCCGGTGCGCCCAGGAGGCGCACCGCGCGCACCACGTCCCGGTAGGAGCCGGAGCCGTCCCGTCTGATCCGGTGGCGGTCGTTGGACGCCTCGTCCCCGTCGAGCGAGATGCTGGTGACGATGGACTCGTCGACGAGCATCGCGCAGAACTCGTCGTCCAGTCGGAGCCCGTTGGTCTGCATGCGCAGATCGAGTTCGGCCACGCCGTGCAGCGCCGAGCGCAGTGCGCGGGCGAAGCCACGCAGCCGTTCGCGTCCGGCGAGCAGGGGTTCGCCGCCGTGCAGCACGACATGGACACGGGTGAGCCGGTGGGCGGTGGCATGCTCGGCGATCCGGTCGGCCGTACGACGGAACGTCTGCTCGGACATCGTCCCCGGACGCCCGCGCCAGCTCTGGTCGGCGTGCTGGTAGACGTAGCAGTGGTCACAGGCCAGATCGCAGCGGCTGTGCACCTTGATCACGAACTGGCGGAAGGGCCGCGCCGCCACCGTCACCGATACGATCCCTCGTCGTTCCGGCCAGGCCGGTCAGAGCGAGGACTGGAAGGCGGCCACCGGCTCTCCGCCACCTGCGAGCGTCCTTGCCATGGCCGACTCCTGAGCGGACTCCGGCACCTCATCCAGTGAGGTGTCGTGCAGGTCCCTGACGACGCTCGTGGCGAAGGGCTGCTCGTACCTGTCCATAGGCGTCTCCTCGAGCGTACGGCTCCGGGCGGCACACCTCATGGTGACGGCCCGGTAACCGAACGGCAAGGCCATCGCCAGCCAAGTCCGTGCGTCAAAGAGACACCGTCGAACACCGTGGCGGCAAGCGCTGATACGCAGGTGCCGGGCTGTTGAGCCGCAGTGACCGGCGACGGATCCGTCGCCTTGAGCACGGTCGGCGCCAACGGCCGGGGTCGTCAGGATGCCCCTCCTGGACGCCCCTTCGGTCGAAGGGGCCGTCGTGCCAGGAGAGTCGTCCTGACGACCCGGCCGTCGTCGGCGGCGTGAGCCGCTCGCGGGGAGCGGCCGCCGGTGTTACGCGGCCCCGTCCTTCGAGGTGACCACGGATGCGGTGAGGTCTTCGGCTTCGGGGAGTTCGTCGACTTCGACGCCGCGTACTTGGGCGAGTTCGTGTTTGAGGGCGGCGAGTTCGGTGCCGCCGGCCATGTGGTTGGTGAGTTCTTCGAGGCTGACCTGGTCGCGGGCGGCGGAGAGTTCGAGGGTTCCCAGGCGCAGGACGCTGAAGTGGTCGCCGACCATGTAGGCGTGGTGGGGGTTGTGGGTGATGAAGATGACGCCGAGGCCGCGGTCGCGGGCGGCGGCGATGTATTTGAGGACCACGCCGGACTGTTTGACGCCGAGGGCGGCAGTGGGCTCGTCCAGGATGAGGACGCGGGCGCCGAAGTAGACGGCGCGGGCGATGGCGACACATTGGCGCTGGCCGCCGGAGAGGGTGCCGATGGGCTGGTCGAGGTCGTCCAGGACGATGCCCATGTTCCGCAGTTCCGCATCCGCGGTCTTCTTCATCTTCTCGATGTCGAGTCGGCGGACCGGCCAGGGGCCCTTGGTCATCTCCGAGCCGAGGAAGAAGTTGCGCCACACCGGCATCAGGGGCACGGTGGCCAGGTCCTGGTAGACGGTGGCGATGCCGGCGTCGAGGGCCTCGCGCGGGGTGGAGAAGCGAACGGGCCTGCCGTCGATGACGAACTCGCCCTCGGTGTGCTGGTGCAGGCCGGAGACGATCTTGATGAGGGTGGACTTGCCGGCGCCGTTGTCGCCGAGCACACAGGTGACCCGGCCGGGGTGGACGGTGAGGTTCACGCCGTGCAGGGCGCGGATGTTGCCGTAGGACTTGCCCGCGTCGCGCAGTTCGACGATCGGCGTGTCCTGGCCGGGCACCGCCGCGTCCTGGACGACGTCCTGCTCGGCGTCGCCGGCGTCGCCGGCGTCCTTCGCGGGCTCACCGTCGGCCGTTGATCCGTTGGTGTTGGTCATGGGGTGGTTCACCTCCGGGTCGCTTGGCTGCGGACCCACAAGTTGACGAGGGCGGCGATCAGGAGCATCACGCCGAGGAAGGCCTTGAACCAGTCGGGGTTCCAGTTGGCGTAGACGATGCCCTGGGAGACCATGCCGAAGATGAAGGCACCGATCACCGGGCCCACGGCCGAGCCGTAACCGCCCGTCAGCAGACAGCCGCCGATCACCGCGGCGATGATGTACAGGAACTCGTTGCCCACGCCCTCGCCGGACTGCACCGTGTTGAACGAGAACAGCAGGTGCATACCGACGAACCAGGCACCCACTCCGACGCCCATGAACAGGGCGACCTTCGTGAAGTTGACCGGCACACCGACCGCGCGGGCGGAGTCCTTGTTGCCGCCGACGGCGAAGATCCAGTTGCCGAACTTGGTGCGCAGCAGCAGCCAGGTGGCGATCGCCGCGAACGCCAGCCAGTAGAAGACCGTGATCTTGACGTCGACGCCGCCGATGGAGATCTCGGAGGCGAAGACGCTCTTGGCCTGGTCGAAGCCGTCCATGTCGCTGATGGAGTCGGACGCGACATTGCCGGTGAAGATCTTCGTGACCGCCAGGTTCGAGCCCTGCAGGATCAGGAACGACCCGAGCGTGACGAGGAAGCTGGGCAGCCCGGTCCTGATCAGCAGCCAGCCGTTGAACGCTCCCACCGCCAACGACATGATCAGCGCGACGAAGACACCGGTCCACACGTTCACCGTCAGCTGGAAGCTGATGATCGCGGCGGTCAGCGCGGAGGTGGTGACCGCGACACCGGCGGACAGGTCGAACTCCCCGCCGATCATCAGCAGGGCCACCGGGATCGCCATGATGCCCATGACGGAGGCCTGGTAGAGCACCGTCGCCAGCGAACTGGCCTCACGGAAGGACGGGGCCACCGAGAAGAAGAACACGTACACGCCGATCGCGGCGATCAGCGCGCCGACCTCGGGGCGGGCCATCAGCCGACGCCCGAGCGAGCGCTGTACCGTGCGCCCGTCCTTCTGCGTGCCGGCCGGCGGAGCCGGCGGCGAGGAACTCGCCGCCGGTGCCGTTGCTTGGGTCATTCAGATCACCGGGTGCCCTTCGCGGCGAACTTGGCGATCGTGTCGACGTTCTTCTTGTCGACGAATGCGGGGCCGGTCAGCACCGCCTCCTCGCCACCGCCGCTGTAGTTGCCGTTGTTCTTGTAGAGCCACAGCGAGTCCACCGCCAGGTAGCCCTGCAGGTACGGCTGCTGGTCCACCGCGAACTCGATGTCACCGCTCTTGATCGAGTCCGTCAGCTCCTTGTTCAGGTCGAAGGTGGCGATCTTCGCCTTGCTGCCGGCGTCCGCGACCGACTGGACCGCGGTCAGGGCGTAGGGGGCACCGAGGGCGACCACGTAGTCGATGGCGGTGTCCTGCTTGAGCTTGGCGGTGATGGTCGACTTCACGGACGGCATGTCGGTGCCCGTGACGTTGAGGATCTCGGTGTCGCCCTCGAAGGTCTTCTCCACACCGGCGCAGCGCTGCTCCAGGCCGACGTTGCCCTGCTCCTGCACGACGCAGACGGCCTTCTTGGCGCCGACGTCGTTGAGCCGCTTGCCGAACGCCTCGCCCGCCACGCTCTCGTCCTGCCCGAAGAAGGACATCAGACCGAGGTTCTGCCAGTCGCTCAGGCCGGAGTTGAGGCCGACGACGGGGATACCCGCCTTCGTCGCCTTGGCCACGACGTCCTTCATCGCGTCGGGCTTGGCGAGGGTGATGGCGATGCCGTCGACCTTCTGGTCGATCGCGTTCTGCACCAGGTTGGACTGGGTGCCGGCGTTCGGGTCCGCCGAGTAGATGAGCTCGATGTTGTCCTTGTCGGCCGCCGCCTGGGCGCCCTTGCGGACGATGTCCCAGAAGGTGTCGCCGGGGGCCTGGTGGGTGACCAGCGCGACCTTCATCCGGGGGGTGTCGGCCTTGCCCGCGGAGGCGTCCGCCGCGCTCTCCTCGGACTCCTTGCCTCCGGAACCGCTGGAGCAGCCGGCTATGAGCAGCGCGGACGCCGCGGCCATGGCGAAGAAGGGGGCCACTCTGCGTGAGCGGGAGTGAAACGTGCGGTCCATCTTTCCTGCACCTCACTGTGCGACAGGGGGAAAGGGAACGGGACAGCGTCGGGCGGATCGCCCGCGCGGACCCGGACTTTCGAAGTCCGGATCATTGTGCCGGTAGGCCGACTGCGCTGTTTCGTTGGGACGGGATACAAACCCCTGGCGGGGCCCCCTGTCAAGACTTTGTTAAGACATCATTTCACAAGCAGGTCAGGATGTCAGTACAAAGTCTTGACAGAGGGTCGCTTCGGGTCCTACACCTGGGATACATCCGGACCCGAGTGCTCGCATCCCCGCGCGCCGCGGGCCTCCGGTGGCCCGCATCCCCCGCCCGAGGAGCGACGCGCATGCCCGAGTCCGCCGAATCCTTCGATCTGATCACGATGGGCCGTATCGGAATCGATCTCTATCCGTTGCAGACCGGCGTCCCACTCGCGCGCGTCGAGTCCTTCGGAAAGTTCCTCGGCGGATCCGCCGCCAACGTCGCGGTGGCCGCCGCGCGGCTGGGCAACACCACCGCCGTGATCACCCGGACCGGCGACGACCCCTTCGGCACGTTTCTGCACGAGGCACTCAAGGAGTTCGGTGTCGACGACCGGTTCGTCGCTCCGGTGGCGGAGTACCCGACGCCGGTCACGTTCTGCGAGATCTTCCCGCCGGACGACTTCCCGCTGTACTTCTACCGCCGCCCCAAGGCCCCCGACCTGGAGATCCGCACCGACGAGCTGGACTGCTTCGCCCTCCGCGCGGCCCGCATCCTCTGGATCACCGGCACCGGTCTGAGCGAGGAACCCAGCCGCTCGGCCACGCTCGCCGCGCTCAAGGCCCGCGGCAGGTCCGGCATCACGGTCTTCGACCTCGACTGGCGCCCGATGTTCTGGACGGATCCCGAGGCGGCCCGCCCCTACTACGCCGAGGCCCTGCGGCACGCCACTGTGGCCGTCGGCAACCTCGACGAGTGCGAGGTCGCCACGGGTGTCCGCGAACCGCGGGCGTGTGCCGAGGCGCTGCTGGAAGCGGGTGTGGAGCTGGCCGTCGTCAAGCAGGGCCCCAAGGGTGTCCTCGCCGTCCACCGAGACGGCACGGTCGCCGAGGTGCCTCCGGTACCGGTGGAGGTCGTCAACGGGCTCGGCGCGGGCGACGCGTTCGGCGGCTCCCTCTGCCACGGGCTGCTGCGCGGCTGGGACCTGGAGCGGATCATGCGCCACGCGAACGCCGCCGGGGCGATCGTCGCGTCCCGGCTGGCCTGTTCCTCCGCGATGCCGACGCAGGGGGAGGTCGAGGAGCTGTTGACGGGCGGATGACCATGCGGTTCGCCTCCGTCCGCGGGTGGATGGGGGCGGTCGCGCAGTTCCCCGCGCCCCTCAAAGCTCAGGCCCCGCAGCCCTGAAAGCCCAGGCCCCGCGCCCCTGAAAGCCCAGGCCCCGCGGCCTGAAACCCCAGGCCCGGCGCCCCTGAAACCCCAGGCCCCGTGGGCCTGGAAGACGGCGGACCTGCGGGCCGAAGAGCACGGGGCGCAGCCCCTGCTTTTCAGGGGCGCGGGGAACTGCGCGACCAGCCCCCACCGGACCCGCACCCGCCACACCACCCGCACCCCCGAACTCTCAGCCGCCCCAGGGGTCAAAGGGGCCCAGCCCCTGGAACGGAGCCCCACTTGACCATCCGCATCCCCGACCTCGTGAGCGTCCGCGCCCGCCACCCCGAGGCCGTCTCCGAAGCCGCGGCCCGGCGGGTCCGACGCCCCCTGATCGGCGACACCGGCCGCCTGATGATCGTCGCCGCCGACCACCCCGCCCGCGGAGCACTCGGCGTCGGCGACCGTCCGCTCGCCATGGCGAACCGGGCCGATCTCCTCGAACGGCTCTGTGTGGCGCTGGGCCGCCCCGGCGTCGACGGCGTGCTCGCCACCGCCGACATCCTGGAGGACCTGCTGCTCCTGGGCGTCCTGGAGGACAAGGTCGTCATCGGCTCCCTGAACCGCGGCGGGCTCGCCGGCGCCTCGTTCGAGATGGACGACCGCTTCACCGGCCACCGCCCGGAGGACATCGAGCGGCTCCGCTTCGACGCGGGCAAACTGCTGCTGCGCATCGACCACGACGACCCCGGCTCCCTGCGGACGCTGTACTCCACGGCCAGGGCGGTCGACGACATGGCGGCGCGCCGGCTGCCGCTGTTCGTCGAGCCGTTCGTCTCCCGCCGCGTGGACGGGACGGTCCGCAACGACCTGAGTGCCGAGGCCGTCACGCGTTCCATCGCCATCGCGGCCGGGCTCGGCGGCACCTCCGCCTACACCTGGCTCAAGCTGCCCGTCACCGACGACCCCGACGCCATGGCCGAGGTCCTGGAGACCGCCACCCTCCCGACCGTGCTGCTCGGCGGCGAAGTGGGCAGGGATCAGGAGGGCGCCTACGAGAGGTGGCGCAGGGCACTGCGCCTGCCCACCGTCCAGGGCCTGGTCGTCGGCCGCTCACTGCTCTACCCCGCCGAGGGCAGCGTGGAGACCGCGGTCGACACCGCGGTCGGGCTGCTCTGAAGCCCGGACGTCACCGAACCCGTAACCCGCGAACATCACCCACCCCGTCACCCGCGAACGTCTTCGTCCCAGTGAGGTCCCGATGCCCCAGTCCCCCACCCGCCGTCTGACCGTCGCCCAGGCGCTGGTGCGGTTCCTGTCCGCGCAGTACACCGAGCGCGACGGGGTGCGCCATCGGCTGATCGCCGGGACCTGGGGCATCTTCGGCCACGGCAATGTCGCGGGGCTCGGTCAGGCCCTGCTGGAGGCCGGCGAGGAGACGATGCCGTTCCACCAGGGCCGTAACGAGCAGTCCATGGTGCACGCCGCCGTCGGCTACGCCCGCCAGCTGAACCGCCTCTCCGCACAGGCGGTCACCACCTCCATCGGCCCCGGCGCCACCAACCTGGTCACCGGCGCCGCCCTGGCCACGATCAACCGCCTGCCGGTGCTCCTCCTCCCCGGCGACTACTTCGCGACCCGCACCGCCGACCCGCTGCTCCAGCAGCTGGAGCACCCCACCGAGGCCGACGTCTCGGTCAACGACACCCTGCGCCCGGTCTCCCGCTACTTCGACCGGATCACCCGCCCCGAGGCCCTGATCCCGGCCGCCCTGAACGCGATGCGGGTCCTCGCCGACCCGGCCGACACCGGCGCCGTCACCCTCGCCCTGCCACAGGACGTCCAGGCGGAGGCGTACGACTGGCCGGAGGAGTTCTTCGCCGAGCGCGTGTGGCGCGTACGGCGTCCCGTGCCGGACCCGGTGGAGCTTGCGGAGGCGGTCCGGGCGATCCGCGCCGCTCGGCGTCCGCTCCTCGTCGCCGGCGGCGGCATCCACCACAGCGAGGCCGAGGAGGCGCTGAAGGCGCTGGTCGACGCCACGGGCATCCCGGTGGCGTCCACCCAGGCCGGCAAGGGGTCCCTGCGGTTCGACCATCCGGGCGACCTCGGCGGCATCGGCCACACCGGCACCGCGGTCTGCGACGACCTCGCCCGCACCGCCGACCTGATCGTCGGAGTCGGCACCCGCTACACCGACTTCACCACCGCCTCGAACACCCTCTTCCAGACCCCGGACGTCCGTTTCGTCAACCTCAACATCGCCGCCTTCGACGCCCACAAGCTGGCCGCCCGGACGGTGGTCTGCGACGCGCGGGCCGGTCTCACGGCGCTCACCGAGGCGCTGGACGGCCACCGGGTGGACGAGGCGTACGAGGCCGAGTACCGGGCGGGCAAGGAGCACTGGGAGCAGGTCGTCCAGGCCGCCTACACCGCCGCCGACGAGCACGCCGTACCCACCCAGACCCAGGTGCTCGGCGCCCTGGACTCGGTCGTCGGCGACGAGGACGTCGTCATCAACGCGGCCGGCTCGCTCCCCGGTGACCTGCACAAGCTGTGGCGGGCCCGCAGCCCCCGCCAGTACCACCTCGAATACGGCTACTCGTGCATGGGCTACGAGATCCCCGCCGGGATCGGTGTCCAGCAGGCGGCGCCCGGCACGGCCGTCTGGTCGCTGGTCGGGGACGGCACGTATCTGATGATGCCCACCGAGATCGTGACGGCGGTCCAGGAGGGCCTGCCGGTCAACCTGGTCCTCATCCAGAACCACGGGTACGCCTCCATCGGCGGTCTCTCCGAGTCGGTGGGCGGCGAGCGCTTCGGCACCGCCTACCGCTACCGCGCAGCCGACGGCACCTTCTCCGGGGCCCCGCTCCCGGTGGACCTGGCGGCCAACGCGGCCAGCCTCGGCATGGACGTCATCCGCGCCAAGACGGTGCGGGAACTGCGCGACGCGCTCGCGACGGCCCGTGCCTCGGACCGGCCGACCTGTGTGTACGTCGAGACCGACCCGGCGCCCACCGCGCCCCCGGCCGAGGCCTGGTGGGACGTCCCGGTAGCGGAGACCGCCTCCCGCCCTGCGGCCGTCGAGGCGCGCGCGACGTACGACCGCGAGGTGGCCGACCGGCGCCGCCACCTCTGACCGGTCCCCGGCGGTTTCCGGGTGCCTCTCCGGGGCCCCCAATGGCCACGGCCAGCCCCGACGGGAGCCTTTCCCGGGCCTGGCAGTGGCCGCCCCCGGCCAATCCCCCCGGATCATGTAACGACAATGCGATGACAGGGGTTCCTGTCATCCGGACGGACGGATACCCTCATGGGCGTGACCAGCGCGACTACGGGGAGTACAGGGAGTCTCGGCCTCAGCGTCGACCGGAGCAGCCCGGTGCCGCTGTACTACCAGCTGGCCAGGCAGCTGGAGTCGGCCATCGAACACGGTGCGCTCGGCCCGGGCAGCCTGTTGGGCAACGAGATCGAGCTCGCGGGCCGGCTCGGCCTGTCCCGGCCGACCGTCCGGCAGGCCATCCAGTCGCTCGTCGACAAGGGCCTGCTCGTACGCCGCCGGGGCGTCGGCACGCAGGTGGTGCACAGCCAGGTCAAACGGCCGCTGGAGCTGAGCAGCCTGTACGACGACCTGGAGGCGGCCGGCCAGCAGCCCACGACCAAGGTGCTGCTGAGTGAGATCCGGCAGGCCTCCGCCGAGGTCGCGGCCGCCCTGGGCATCGCCGAGGGCGCCGAGGTGCACCTCTTCGAGCGGCTGCGCCTCACCCACGGCCAGCCGGTGGCGTTCCTGTCCAACTTCGTCCCGGCCGGGCTGCTGGTCCTCGACACCGAGCGGCTGGAGTCGACGGGTCTGTACCGCATGATGCGCAACGCCGGCATCACCCTGCACAGCGCCCACCAGAGCGTCGGCGCCCGCATCGCCACCCCCGACGAGGCCGAGCGCCTCGGCGAGCCGGAGGGCGCCGCACTCCTCACCATGCAGCGCACGGCGTACGACGACACCGGGCGCGCGGTCGAGTACGGCACCCATGTCTACCGGGCCTCGCGCTACTCCTTCGACTTCCAGCTCCTCGTGCGCAATTGACGCCTGCGACCGGCGCCTGCAACTGACGCCTGGGACCGGCGCCGGGCCAGGGGCGACTCCCGGGCACTTCAGGGGCCCGGACCGGACCGGTCCAAGGGCTCAGAGGTCCACCCCACGCCCCGACTCGGCGGAGCGGCTCATCGCGTCCAGCGCGGTGGCGCCGTGCACGGCGTCGGCCAGGGTGGCGCCGTGCGGGGTGCCCTCGGCGACGGAGCGCAGGCGCCTGGATCCGCGGGTCGGCGACCACCTCGCGCCAGTCCCGGGCGGTCGAGGCGAACCCGAACTGCCGGGCCGCCTCCTCGGCGCGTCCGGGCACCTCCTCGACGACGGTGATCAGCTCGGGGCGCAGGGGCAACTGCGGGAAGTGGTGGGGCACCCGGGCGTACGCCTGGGTGTGCATCCGTCCCATCCAGCCGAACCCCACGACGGCGACACCGAGCGCACTCACCATGACCGCCCTTTCCCGGACCCTCCTCGGACCTTCACCGGAACCTCCGAAACCGCGTTTTGGACCGTTCCAAACCGTGCGCCGCTCACCATGCGGGGCCGTCTTCACCGCTGGCAACCCCTTTGACAACCGCGCTACGGCTATGGAACGGTCCACGCCATGAGACCTCCGACGATCCGCGATGTCGCCGAGCGGGCCGGCGTGTCGAAGTCACTGGTCTCCCTGGTGCTGCGCGGCTCCGAGCAGGTGCGCCCCGAGAAGCGGGAGGCGGTACTGGCGGCCGTGGACCAGCTGGGCTACCGGACGAACGCCGCCGCGCGCAGCCTGAGCGAGCGCCGCACCCGCACGGTCGGCGTCCTCCTCAACGACATGCGCAACCCCTGGTTCGTCGAGCTGCTGGACGGCCTCAACTCCCGCCTGCACGACAACGGTCTGCGCATGCTGCTGGCCGACGGCCATCTCAACCGGCGGCTCGGCGAGGACCTCACCCGCACCTTCACCGAGCTGCGGGTCGACGGGCTGATCGCGGTCGGTACCCTGCCGCCGTCCGAGGCCCTGCGCATGGCGGCCGGGCTCATCCCGACCGTGGTCGCGGGCGCCCGCGAGCCCACGCTCCCCCATGTGGACGTCGTCGCGGGCGACGACCAGCACGGCGCCCGCCTCGCCACCGAGCACCTCATCGGCCTCGGGCACCGGCGTATCGCGCACATCGCGGGGGACGGCGTGGTCGGCGCGCTGCGCCGCCGCAGCTTCGAGACGGTGATGCGCGAGCACGGGCTGGGCGACCTGGCGTCCGTCGAGCGGGGCGATCTGACGGAGGAGGGTGGCTACCGCGCCACGGTGCGGCTGCTCGGCGCCCCCGAACGCCCCACCGCCATCGTGGCGTTCAACGACATGGCCTGCGTGGGTGCCCTCTCGGCCGCCGAGGAGCTGGGTCTGAAGGTGCCGCGCGAGCTGTCCCTCGTGGGCTACGACAACACCTACGTCTCACGCCTGCGCCATCTCTGGCTCACCACCGTGGACAACGCCAGCCGCGACGTCGGCCGCACCGCCGCCCAGTGCCTCCTCGACCGCATCGCCGACCCGGCACGCGCCGCCAAGGTCGTCCTGACCACCCCGACCCTGGAGGTCCGCGGCACGACGGGCCCGCCGGCCGGCCACCACTGAGGCGTCAGCTCGGCGGCAGCAGGCCGTGGTCGTCCGGCGCGACGGTCTGCCAGATGCGCCGCCCGATGTCCCGCAGCTGCCGCCGCTGGGGCCTGGTGAGCGCGTCGAACAGCCGCGCCGTGCGTGGCACTAGGAAGGACGGGCCCCCGCGGCGAGCAGCAGGGCCGTCGTCTCCGGGTGGGGGCCGCCCGCCGCCCAGTCGAGCGGGGAGCGGCCCGTGCCGTGGTCCTCGCGGAGGTTCGGGTCGGCACCGTGGGCGAGGAGTTCGCGCACGGTTTCGGTGTGCCCCCAGCACGCGGCGCCGCACAACGGCGTGCCTTCCGTGCCGTGTCCGCTCTCGGTGTCGGGCGAGGCCCCGGCCGCGAGCAGTCGGCGAACCGTGTCGGCCGCGCCGTGGACGGATGCCGCGTACAGGGGCGTCGTCCCCTCGGCGTCGATCGTCTCCGCTGGTGCTCCGGCGCGCAGCAGCGCGTCGACACAGGCGGTGTCACCGATCATCGCGGCCAGCACCAGCCGCTTGGACCGCTTCTTGCGCTGTCGCCTGTTCACCGCGCCGTTCACCCTCCCGAGGACATTCCGAAGGCGCCAGCCCATCACACACCCTGATGCGGGGCGACCTCTTTTCCGGGTACGTCGACAGCGCCCGCGTCGACAGCGCCCACGTCACCGGCGCGTACGTCGACGGCGGTGAGAGCCAGCGCCAGCAGCCCCGGTACGAGGAAGGCGAGCGGCAGCAGCATCCACGCGCTGAGCACCGCCGTCGCCACGGCCAGGACGACCAGTCCGCTGCCGCCCGGATCACGCACCGCGTCGCGGGCCGCTCCCCGCACCGCCGCGGGCCAGTCGCCGACCGACTCGGGACGCGCG
>NZ_LRTR01000799.1 GCF_001550375.1 Streptomyces europaeiscabiei
GCGCGCCGGCCCCCGCGGCCAGCTCGCCGAGCCGGTCGGCGTTGGCCGGGTCCAGCGCGATGTGGTCGTACGCCGGCGGCCCGTCGTACGCCGTGACGCGCACGCCGAGCCAGGCCAGGAACGCGGCGGTCTGCGCGTCCGGCTCCGCCAGGGCGACGCTGTCCCCGTGGCCGATCCCCTGACCGGCCAGCGCGGCATGTATCGCCCCGGTACGGCTGTTGAGCAGAACGGCTCTGCTCCGCCTCGTCTTCTTCGTCAGCAGCCGTTCCAGACCGGGCAGCTCCCGGTCACTCTTCTCGATGCTCATCACCACACCGGAGGTGAGGACGCGGGTGAGCACGGTGGAGGTGTCGAACAGTTCCATGTGGTGGTCTCTTCTTCCATGTGTGTCTGCGGGTGAATGGGGGTCGGTCGCGCAGTTCCCCGCGCCCGCAAGAGCCCACGGCCTCTGCTTTTTCAGGGGCGCGGGGAACCGCGCGACCAGCCCCCACCGGACCCGCAGACGGAGGGGGAAGGGGCGCAGCCCCTCGGACGGGACGGGTAGGGGCGGCGGGGGCGAGGAAGAACGCCGCGGCTAGACCCCGGCGGGCACAGCGAGCCGCTCGGCCACATACGCCGCATACAGGCCCGCCACATCCACCCCGTGCATCGCGGACGACTTGGCGAACTCCGGATTCGCGTTCACCTCAAGGACCAGCAGCTCCCCGGCGACCCGGTCCTCGACCAGATCCACCCCGTAGAACCCGGGCCCCAGCACATCCACCACCCGCTGACACAACTTGTCGATCTCGGCGGTCACCTCGACCCGCTGGACACGAGCCCCCAGGTGCGTGTTCGTCCGCCAGTCGTCCGACACCCGTTGAATCGCCACCACGGGCGTCCGTCCCACGACCACGACCCGCAGATCGTGTCCCGGCTTGTCGACGTACGCCTGCACGACCACGGGAAACAGCTTCCCGGTGGCGTCCGCGGACTCCCGGCCCCCGGCCCACGCCTCGACACACTCCGCGTTGGCCATCTTGGTGACCCCCCGCCCCCATGACCCGCTCACGGGTTTGACGACGGCCGGCATCCCCAACTCCCCCACAGCCGACCGCACCTGGTCGTAGCTGAAGGCGTGCCGGGTGACCGGATGCGGGATGTCGTGGCGTGCGAACAGCAGTGACTGCAGTCCCTTGTCGTTGCACGCCTCAATGACGGAGGACCGGTTGAAGGTGGTCACCCCGGCGTACTCCAGCCGCCGGGAGACGCTGATGGCGTCCCGGTGGGACAGGTTGCGGATCACGGCGAGAGCGGGCGGGCCGCCGGTGCGGCCCGCCACGACGTCCGCCAGATCCTCCATCAGCAACGGCCGGGCCGTCAGTCCCTCGGCCCGCAGCGCCCCGAGGAGCAGTTTCTCCTCGGGCCGCAGCATCGTCACCGAGAGCAGGACCTCATCGGCGGTCGTCACTCGCCCCAGTCCTCTTCCACCTCGGGGGCGAGATCGAGACGCGCACCGGCGGCGGACCTCTCGACCACCTCGTGCTCCTGGCCGCAGGCCGTGCACTCGGTGATCTCCCCCTTTTCCCAGTCCTCCTGGACCTCGAATTCGGTGTCGCACACCAGGCACTTCGGTGCGACAATGGCGGTGGTCATTTTCCTCGGTCTCCCTCGTTGGTTCAATTTGAAACCGACCTACCGGAACCCATGAACGGCAGGCGGAATTCACCGGACATCGAATGGATGTCGATCCGGCCGGACGGGTCCCCGTCAACCGCTTTCTCTGCGAACTCACACACTCGGCGCCCGACCTGACAATCCGTCAGTCACAGCCCTCCGGGTGCGAGCGTTGCGTGAGCGCCCGGCGAGCACCGCGTGAGCATCGGGCGAGCGCTGCGTAGGTGTACGACGAGCGCTGCGTGAGCGTCGGACGGGCGTCACGCGAGCACCGCGTGATCGCCCTACGAGATCTACGCGCGTTTACGTGGGCTGTACCCGCGTTGACGTGGTCGGCGCCATGGATCAGGGCCAGCCGGGGTCACCCGGGGCGTTGGACGCCTGGGCGTTGGCGACCGTGGTGCGCTCCGCCGTCCCGGCGGCGGCAGAAAGGGTCAGCACCGCGGCGGCGACAAAAGCGAGCGCCCCGGCCAGTCTGCGCATGTACTTCATTTCCCGTATCCCCCAGAAGAATTCTCGGACTTGCGGCTCTCCGCCGCTGCCCACATGAAGAGCATGCCGTGGTCCGCCGGTTGCCGGAAGCGATTGAAGGGGTCATGATCGTGCACTGCAGGAATCTGAAGGGGGCGGGCATGTGCGGAGAGTCGGACATACGCGGGGGCGCCAAGACCCATGCGGTGGTTTGCGGTGAGGGCATCGAGTTCTATCGCACCGCCCTGCTGGCGGGAAGGGTCCCGCGCGCGGACGCGCCCGGGTGTGTGGTCGCGTTCGGACTCGTGGCCCCCGCGGTGGACGACCCGGAGTCGCTGGTGCCCATCCCGCCCTCGGTGGCGACCGCGGCGCTGGCCCACCCGATGGAGCGGCTGATCCTGGAACAGCGGCAGGCCCTGGCCGCCGTACAGGCGTCGATGTCGCAGGCGGAGAGCGTCTACCGCACCGCCCGCCGCATGGAGAGCGAATCCTCCCAGCGCCTCACGCCCGCACCGGCGATCACCGCCGCCCTGGACGAGGCGATCCGGGGCACGAGGAACGAGCTGCTGACCGCGCACCCGGGCGGCCGACGCCCCGAGGAGGTGCTGCTCAAGGCCCTGCCGCGCACGCTGGAGGCCCACCGCAAGGGCGTCAAGCAGCGCACGCTCTACCAGCACACCGTCCGCGCCCACGGCCCGACCCTCGACTACATCAAGCAGGTCACCGACCTGGGTGTCGAAGTGCGCACGGTCGACGAGGTCTTCGACCGGATGATCATCTGCGACCGGGCCCTGGCGTTCATCCCGGACATGGGCAAGGACCACGGCACGCACGCCCTCAAGGTCACCGACCCCGGCGTGGTGCACTTCCTGGTCTCGGCCTTCGAGTACGCCTGGGAGCGGGCGAAGCCGGTCGTCTACGAGCACGACCAGCAACGCCCCCCGCTCCTCACCGACGAGACCCGGCTGCACGTGCTGCGCCTCATGGTCGACGGCTACACCGACGCGGCCATCGCCGGCCGGCTGGGCATCAGCGCCCGGACCGTCGCCAGCCACCTCAAGAAGGTCGGCGACCTGCTCGGCAGCAACAGCCGCGCCCAACTCGCCTATCTCACCGCCAAGAGCGGCCTGCTGGAGGACGGGGCGCCGGCCGATTGCGACTGCGAGCGGCAGAGTTGACGAGCGCTCAGCGGCGTACGGGCGAGGGCGGGGGCTCGGGCCACCCGGACCGAGGCGGCCGGGGCCACCACGGGACCGGAGGAGTTCAGGCCACGCGGACCCGGAGGAAGTAGAACCGGGTGGTCTGTACGGCGTTCTGGTTGTCGTCGCTGACCAGCACCACGTTCAGCCGTCCCGGCCCCCGCCCCCCGGACCGCGAGGACCCGGTGACGGCCATCCCCTCGATGTTGTCGAGCAGCGGATTCGGCTGGGGCTGCTTGGCGGTGGCGCCGAGGGAGGGGCAGTTCACGAGGTCGGCGAGGAGGGTCTTGCGGACGAGCCGTACGCCGTCACCGTCCTGCCCGGTGAGGACGTCGACGCCGCCGGTGTCGGTCGCGCCGCGCGTGTCGGCGGCGTAGAGGCGGACCGTGTTGCCGACCCCGGCGGTGAAGCCCCGCTCCAGCACCAGCAGCCGCCCGCCCGGGAGGCCCGCCACCTCGACGACGCCGAGTCCGGTGTCGGTGCGGTAGCCGTACTGGGCGGAGAGCCTGAAGTCCCGTGCGCCGCCCTGTCGTTGCCAGGTCTGGAAGCGGACGGCCCCGGCGGTGTCGCCGCTGAGCGCGCCCTCCATCGAGGCGAGCAGGGTGCGCCCGCCGGGCAGGAGGGTGAGCCCCTCGAAGGTCTGGTTGGCGACGGCCCGCCCGGCCGGGGCGACCTTCAGCGCCTCGGGCACGGGAAGGCTGCCCAGGAGCCGCCCCCGCCGGTCGTACCGCCGGACGGACGGCTCGGTCTCGGAGGTGACGAGCCGGGTGCCGTCGCGGTCGACGGCCAGCCCTTCGGAGTCGAGCGCGGCACCGGTCTGCGTGGCGAGCGGGACGACGCCCCTCGGCCGGAGCGTGCGGCCGTCGAGGGTGAAGAGGGAGGAGCGGTCGGAGACGGCGAGGAGCGAGCCGTCGTGGTCGACGGCGAGGCCGGAGAGGTTCCCGACGAAGGTGCCCTCGTACGTCGTCTTGTCGAGGGCGTCGGAGTACGCCTCGACCGACACGGACGACGAACAGGCGTGGCTCCGCGGCGAGTCGGCGTGGACGGGCCCGGCGGCGGCGAAAGTGGTGGCCGCCGCCAGGCCCGCGGTGAAGGTCGCGACGAGGCTTCTGAGAGGCATGGCGTCACGGTAGGACGACGCCGGTGATCCACGGATGGCCTCGCCGTGAACGTCCGGAGATCAGCCGCTGCCGGTCCCGGCCTCCGGCACCGGCACGGTCGCCTCCTGGGGCCGGTCGGTGGGCACGTACCGCTCCACGCTCGGCGCACCCGAGGCGTTCTTCGCGACGGGCACGAGATCCTTGTGGATGGCCTTGGCGACGCCCTGGATGGTGTTGACCCCGTACTGCATGTCGGGGTTGCCGTGGGTGAGGACGGTGATCGTGTAGTCCCGCCCGCCGCCGACGAACGTGCCGACGCTGTGCACCCGCCAGCCGTGCGTGGCGCGCGACAGCCACCCGTTCTTGACGTGCACCTTCACGGTGGAGGGCGCCCCGGCGGGGGTTCCCCAGCGCTGCCCGGCGACGACCTTGTTCATGAGCTTGAGGACGTAGGCGCGGGCGTTGTCGCTCAGGACGCTGTTCTTCGCGGTGAGCAGCGCGAGCAACCGCTGCTCGTCCCGGACGGTGATCTGGGTGAGGCCCCAGTAGTTGTTCGCGCCCGGCTTGGTCTGGGTCATCTTGGCGGCGGTGAGGAACGCCTTGATCTTGGTCAGTCCGAGCTGCCTCCACAAGGTGCTGGTGGAGTCGTTGTCCGACTTGGTGATCATGGCGGTGGCGAGCTTGGTCTCACGGTCGGTGAGATAGCGGTTCTTCTTCTTCGCGTCGTACAGCAGCGCGGCGAGCACCGTCACCTTCACGACGCTGGCCGAGTCGAAGGCCGTGTCGCCCCGCAGCGTGCAGGTGGTGTCGGTGACCCGGTCGTACAGCCCGACCGCCACCGTCCCCTTCCGCTTCGCCAGCGCGGCCGTGATGTCCTTCTGCAGCTTCTCGGCCAGTCCGGCCTGCTTCGACGTACAGGTGACCCGCGGCGTCGGTGCCGCGGCGGCGGCCGGCGCGAACGCCGTGGCCGCCGACGTCACGATCATCCCCGCCCCGATCCCCGCAGCGACCACACGTGTCCGTCTGGACGTACGCGACACCCGGGATACCCCCGATATCCGGTGAGTCATCAAACCCTTCCCATCCCCTTGAGCGACTGGAACCCGCCCCTGGCGGGCTCACCTCAGTCGACTCGCAAGTATGAGCGATGGTTGTACGTGCGTTCGCAGAACTGGGGATTCATATCGGGGCGAGGCCATGGGCATGAAGAAGGCACGGCAAGTACGACACTGGACGATCACGCCAGGGCCGGGCGACTGTACGCCGCCCTGAGGGCGCTACACCTCCTCGCGGCCCCCTCCGGAACACCGCCCGGGCCGGCAGCGCCCCCACCGAAGGATGTGCCCGCCCGCCTGGTGGGCGTCGAACTGAAGTCGCTGCACGAGTACCTAGTCACGGCCAGGGCCCAGGGCGGCGATCGATGGGCCGCGGTGGTCGAGGTGTACCACGAGATACCGGAGCTCTTCCCGGCACCGAGGGTGCCCGGCACCACCATGAGCCCCGGCGAACAGCGGTCGTTCATGGGGGCGTACGAGGAGCAACTCCGCTCGTACAAGGCGAAGTTCGGAAAGCTCGTCCCGGCGGAGTGAAGTCGTCCCACAGCGTCCCGAGGCCGGCAACCGCCCTGCGGCCTCGCGAGAACCCGGGCAGTAGCCTCGACACCCATGACCACCACCCTGCAGACGATCCACGACGTGTCCGTCCTGATGTGCGCCCCCGAGGGCGAGGCGATCGCCCGGGAGAGCGACGCCCTGGATCTCATCGGCAACGCCGGGTACCAGGGCGCCGCCTGGGTCGTCGTCCCCGTCGAGCGTTTCGACGGGGCGTTCTTCGAACTGCGCACCCGTGTCGCCGGCGACATCATCCAGAAGTTCGTCCAGTACGGCGTCGGCCTCGCCGTCATCGGCGACATCTCCCGCCACACGACCGCCAGTACATCCCTGCGGGACTTCGTCCGTGAATGCAACCGCAACCGTCAGACGTGGTTCTTGGCCGATGTCGACGAGCTGCGGGAGCGACTGAAGGGCTGAGGAACACGCACCAGTTCCGGGTGCCGTTCGGGATGCCGTTCGGGGTGCGCCTCCGGCTGCCGCTCCGGCGCGGCCTCCGTCGCCCACCGTCGGTCGATCCGTACGTAGCCGTAGACCACTGACGCCATCATCAGCAGGAGGAGCGGCCCGAACACCCACGGGTGTCGGGCCATCTCCAGCGACAGAAAGCGATACGCCAGCAGGAGCGCGACGAACACCGTCGCACCGTGGACGACCAACCGGATTCCCGACCGGTCCCAGCCGCGGTCCAGCGTGCGCAGGGCCGCCTCGATGGTGACCGTGAAAACGACACCGGCGATGAGATCCACGCCGTAGTGGTAGCCGAATCCCAGCGTCGCGGCGAGTGTGGCGATCAGCCAGAACGTGCCCGCGTATCGCAGAAAGCGTGGCCCGCCGCGGGAATGAATGAAAATCGCGGTGGCCCACGCCGTGTGCAGACTGGGCATGCAGTTGCGAGGCGTGATCTCGTCGTACGGCATCGAGTGCGGGGCGCCGATCGGCGGCGGTGTGTCGGGCCACAGGTTGGCCAGCGCCCAGTGCTCGCCGCCGGTGCCGAAGGCGCCGGGGCCGTAGGCGAAGACCGGTCCGACCACCGGGAAGATCATGTAGATGCCCGGCCCGAGGAGGCCTATCACCAGGAACGTGCGCACCAGGTGGTGGCGCGGGAAGCGGCGCACGGCGGCCACGTGACGCAGCTGGTAGAGCGCGACACAGACCGCGGCCACCGCGAGCTGGGTGTAGATCCAGTCGAGGAGATGGGAGCCGATCGGGCCGGTGGCCCTGACCATCCGGCCCACCAGCCACGACGGGTTGCCCAGCGCGTGGTCGGCGGTCGCCAGATACGGGTCGAGCACCGTCGGGCGGGTCTTGGACGTGATCAGCAGCCAGGCGTCGCCGGTCTTGCGCCCGGCCACCAGCAGCAGGCCCAGCCCGACACCCTTCAGCAGCAGCGCCCGTTCACGGCCGGTGCGGCGCGTGACGGCGATGACCGCACAGCCCAGAAGCACCCACAGCGCGCCGTTGCCGAACATCATCTTGGCGTCGAGAACCCACCGCACCAGAAAGAAGACGACGTCGATTCCGATCGCGACACCGGCCGCTATGAACCGTTGCCGCCAGGTGAGCACCACCATCAACAACGCCATACTGGCGTACAGCAGCGGCCCCGACTTGGGCGCGAACATCACCTCTCGCGCCTGGTTGGTGATCGGCCCCGGCAGGCCGTAGCCACGAGAGGCGACCTCCAGCGCGAGAATGAATCCGACGGCCGCGACACTCACCGCGGCCAACAGAATCACCCTCGGTCGGCGCCACCTGGTGGACACGAACGCGCTTCTTATTCGCGGGAGCACCCGCGAGACCATGGATATCAACTATCCGGCCGTTGTCTTATTCGGTTGGCCGGGTCTCTTCTTGGTGGGCAGCATGGCTTTCCGGTGTGTGGTGTGGGCGGGTGGACCGGGTCACGGCGAGCGCGATCACCCCTGAGAAGACGGACGACCGCCCCTTGAGGTTGCTCGCTGCCGGATAAGCGGGACGCCACGCCGTCCGTTCTTGTCATCGGACACGACCCGCAGGCGGTACCCGGCGTCGACGGGGAGGCGCTGCGTGCGGCCCCTCGACGCGGAGTTGGCCCGGTTCGGCGCCCACGGCCGCCGCCGCGGCGGCGGCGGCCGTGTACGACGAAGCGGCCGAGCCCACCGTCGTCGCGGCCCTGACCGTGCGTCCGTGGGACGTGGTGGCGGTCGGCGAGGGGATCCGCGAGGCGGAGCCACTGCTTCCGCTCTTCGAGCAGGTCGTCAACCTGATCCGCCTCCACTCTCCCCAGGTCGCCATCGTGTTCGACACCAGCATCGCGGACAGCTGCGAGACAGCTGGGCGCCGCCTGTGAACTCCGGCGGCCGGCCGCCGGCGCAACCGGCGAAACACGGGCGCAGCACGCCTGATTCCGCACGTCAATTGGGGTCTCCCCTTTCGTCGGAGCATGCCGAAGAGACTGGGGGCACGGGGGTTGTGCCGTTAGTCATAACGTCACCGAATCGCCTTCCCTTCGTAACACACGGACTGACCCGTCCATGCCAATCTCTCGGTTACCCACACAGTCAACCCGCGTAGAACGAGGCTCCCCGAACCAACTCCTCGTGCTGCGCGGCCCTCTGGGAAGGGACACCCCTCATGCCCGCTGCGCGGATACGCAGTTGGAAGTCGGTCGCGCTCGCGACGTCGGCCGTGCTCGTCGGTATCGTCCTCCCGGCGGCCACCGCCAGCCCCGCCTCGGCGACGACGACCGCCTACGACAGCACGTACTACAAGAACGCGGTCGGCAAGACCGGCACGGCCCTGAAGTCCTCCCTGCACACGATCATCACCCCCCAGACGAAGCTGTCTTACTCGGCCGTCTGGGAGGCCCTGAAGGTCACCGACCAGGACCCGAACAACAGCAGCAACGTGAAGCTGTTGTACAGCGGCATCTCGCGCAGCAAGTCCCTGAACGGCGGCTCGACCGGCAACTGGAACCGCGAGCACGTGTGGGCCCAGTCCCACGGCGACTTCGGCACCTCCGCCGGCCCGGGTACCGACCTGCACCACCTGCGCGCCGAGGACGTCCAGGTCAACGCCCGGCGCGGCAACCTGGACTTCGACAACGGCGGCAGCACCTTCACCAACAGCGGTGGCAGCCTCGTCGACTCGAACTCCTTCGAGCCCCGCGACGCGGTCAAGGGCGATGTGGCCCGCATGATCCTCTACATGGCCGTCCGGTACGAGGGCGACGACGGCTGGCCCAACCTGGAGCCCAACGACCTGGTCACCAACGGCGGCAGCCGCTTCCACGGCCGCCTCTCCGTACTGAAGACCTGGAACGACGAGGACCCGCCGGACGCCTGGGAAGAGCGCCGCAACGACCTCGTCTACAACAACTACCAGGGCAACCGGAACCCGTTCATCGACCACCCGGAGTGGGTCGAGGCGATCTGGTAGACGTCGGCCGAGCGCGGCGAGCCCCCGGCCCGGTGCGGGCCGGGGGTTCGCCGTTCGCACTGCGCCACGCCCCTTTACCCGCCCCTGCCCGGATTCACAGGCAGTTGCCAGGCATGCCACAGTGCGCGCCCATGCCGCCACCGCACGGTGCAGTGGTGACATCTGCCACCGACCCACGTCCCCACACCAGCGACAGCGCCGAGCCGGCCGCGACCTCGTCGGCGCCCGCCTCCGAGCCGCCACCGCCCGCCACGCCCGTACGGCCGCCGGAGGCCGCGCCCCGCTGGTCGCTGCCCGCCCTGCTCGGGATCATGGTCCTCGCGGCGGTGCTGTACTCCTGGAACCTGTCCTCCTCCGGCCTGAACAGCTTCTACAGCGCGGCCGTGCTGAGCGGCACACAGAGCTGGAAGGCGTGGTTCTTCGGCTCGCTGGACGCGGGCAACTTCCTCACCGTCGACAAGCCGCCGTTCGTGCTGATGGTGATGGGCCTGTCCTGCCGGGTGTTCGGCTTCGGAACGTGGCAGATGATGGCCCCGCTGATCGCCTCGGCCCTCGGCACCATCTGGATCCTGCACTCCTCGGTGAAGCGCGTCTGGGGCCACGGCGCGGCGGCCGTCGCCGCACTCGTCCTCGCCCTCACCCCCATCACGGTCGCCATCAACCGCGACAACAACCCCGACACCCTCCTCGTCTTCCTGATGGTGGCGGGCGCGGCCCTCGCCCTGCGGGCCGTGCACAACGGCAGGCTGCTGCCGCTCCTCGGCTCGGCCGCCTGCTTCGGCCTCGCGTTCAACACCAAGATGCTCCAGGGCTACATCGCCCTGCCCGCCGTCTTCGCCGTCTATCTGTACGCGGCGAACACCGGCCTGGTGAAGCGGATCGTGAACCTGCTGCTCGCGGGCGTGGCCCTGGCCGTCTCCAGTTTCTGGTGGGCGGCGGCCGTCTCCCTCGTACCCGCCGACGAGCGGCCGTACATCGGCGGCTCCACGGACGGAACCGCCTGGAACCTGATCATGGGCTACAACGGCCTGGGCCGGATCCTCGGCGGCGAGGGCAACGGCGGAGGCGGGGGCGGCGGCGGAGGAGGCTTCTCCGGCACCGCGGGCCTCGGCCGCATGTTCAACGACGTCCTCGGCGGCCAGATCTCCTGGCTGCTCCCCTTCTCGGCCATCGCGCTGATCGGCGGCCTGGTGCTGTGCGGCCGCGCCCCGCGTACGGACCTCACGCGCGCCGCGCTGGTGATGTGGGGCGGCTGGACCGCTCTGCACCACCTCACCTTCAGCCTCGCCGAGGGCACGATGCACCCCTACTACACGACCGCGCTCGCCCCCGGCATCGCGGCCCTCTGCGGGGGCGGCGGCCTGATGCTGCTGCGCGCCTTCCGTGCGGACAAGCGGTGGCTGTGGGTACTGCCGGCCGCGTTCGCGGTCACCGGCGTGTGGGCGGTCGTGCTGCTGCGCCGGGCGACGGACTGGAACACCTGGCTGTGGCCGGCCGTCGCGGTGGTCATGGTGGCCGCGGTCGTGGGCCTGATCGTCTTCCGCTCCGACGGCTCCGGCAACCGCGTACGGCTGCTGGCCGCCTCCCTCACCGCGGCGGTCGTCGCCTCGGTCGCGGGCCCGGCCGCGTACGCCGCCACCGAGCTGTCCGCCACGG
>NZ_LRTR01000800.1 GCF_001550375.1 Streptomyces europaeiscabiei
CGGCCGTGAGCCACTCGGGCCTCCGCCCGCCCGCCCGCCCGGCCGGTCGCAGCACGCCACCCAGCCCGACGAGCACCACGCCCAGGCTCTGCCAGACGCGGCCCGCCGTCGCCAGGACGCTCGTCCCGTCGAAGCCCGCGGGGACAGAACGTCGATGACGGCTGCGGCGACCAAAAGACCGACGGTGAGGCCGCGGGCGCAACCCGGAGCTGAAACGGTCGTCCTGCCGATCACTGGGGGCCGGACCCGGCAGCGGGATCGGCCGAACGGCCGAGGGACCCGGCGGGTCCGGCCCGCGATCCTGACCGTTCGGCCGAGGCGCGCGCCCTGGCCTGCGGGCGAGGGTGGAGCTGCATCCTCACCACGGACACAAGGAGTACGCGATGCAGCGCAACAAGTTTCTCGTCGGCGTCGGCGGCGGTGTGACCGCAGTGGTCGCGTTGGGCGGACTCGGCACGTACCTGCTGGCCGGTACGGAGTCGACCAGCCGTCTGGACGAGTACAGCACGGCATCGGTGGACGGTCACAAGGCGCTCTCGGCGAACATCGTCGCGGGCCGCACCGAGAGCAAGTACCACCCGCTGCCCTGGGTCGGCGACAAGCTCTCCGACGTCACCTGCCCGGCCGGTCTCAAGGCCGTGACCGGAGCCACCCTCACCTGCACCGGCAAGAACAGCGACGGCGCGACCGTCAAGATCCCCGTCCGTGTGACCAAGGCCGACGCCAAGAGCGTCACCTGGAAGTTCGAGCGCTGAGAAGGACCCACAACACACCATGAGCACCGTTCTGGCCGGACACGGCCTCGTCAAGAAGTACGGCTCCACCACCGCCCTGGCCGGCGTGGATGTCGAGGTCCGCGAGCGCGACTCGCTGGCGATCATGGGGCCGTCGGGGTCGGGCAAGTCGACCCTGCTGCACGCCCTCGCCGGGATCATCCGGCCCGACGGCGGCCAGGTGCTGTTGCGCGGCGAGCGCATCGACAACCTGGGCGAGAACAGGCTCAGCGCACTGCGCCGCAAGCGGTTCGGGTTCGTGTTCCAGTTCGGCCAGTTGCTGCCGGAGTTGCCGGCGGAGGAGAACGTGGCGCTGTCGCTGATGCTGGAGGGCGTCCCGCGCAAGGCAGCCGTCGAGCGCGCCCGTCGCTGGTTCGCGCCGCTGGGCCTGGAGGGGTTGGAGCACCGTCGCCCCGGACAGCTCTCCGGCGGGCAGGCCCAACGGGTCGCCATCGCACGCGCGCTGGTCGTCGAACCGGACGTCGTCTTCGCCGACGAGCCCACCGGTGCCCTGGACCAGCGCACCAGCACGGAGGTCGTCCAGCTCCTGACGTTCGCGACCCGGAATACGGGCGCCTCCCTGGTGATGGTCACCCACGACGCCGACGTCGCCGCCCACTGCGACCGGATCCTTCAGGTCCGGGACGGCCGGATCAGCGGCCACAGCCAGTCCATCGTCGCCTGAGACGCCTCGCGTCGCCCGCGCCCGAAGATCTCCGGAGTACCTCATGCGTTCCCCCGTCCTGTCCCTGACCTGGCACCTTGCCAGGTCCTCCGGCCGCCGCGGCCTGCAGTCCCAGCTGCTCGCGGCCGGGGCCGCCGCTGTCGGCTCGTTCCTCCTGCTGCTGATGATCGCCGCCGCTCTCGGCGCCGGCGCCCGCGCCGACCACACCACGTGGCGCACCCCCGACGCCGTACCGGCGAAGCGGGCGACGGCTGTCCAGGCCACGACCACGACGTACGTACGCCATGAACCGGTCACCGTCGTGAACCTGGCCCACCTGCCCGGCCGCGGGACGACTCCCGCGCCGCCCGGCCTGACCGGCTTCCCGAAGCAGGACGAGGTATATGTCTCGCCCGCCCTGGCCGCGCTGTTGCACAAGCTCCCCTCCGGCCAACTCGCCGACCGCTTCCCGAAGACGAAGTCCTACGGCACGATCGGCGCCGCCGGTCTCGCCTCCCCCGACGAGCTGGTTGCGGTGGTCGGACGAGCGCCCGGCGACCCGGCCGTCTCCAGGACTGCCGGGGAGCAGAGCTACTACGACGAGGGGATGAGCGAGCGGGCACCGGTCTCCGGGTTCGCCGGCACCAAGGAGAGCGTGTTCACCGGCTTCGACCGGGGGACCGTGCTGCTGGGTGTGGTCCTTCTCGTCGTGCCGGTCGTCGTGCTGGCCTCGGCCGCGGGAAGGCTGGGCGCGGCCCGGCGCGAGCAGCGGCTCGCCGCACTGCGGCTGGCCGGGGCGACTCCACGACAGATCCTCGCCATGACCGCCGTCGAGGCGGCGGGAGTCGGTGCGGCCGGTGCCCTGGCGGGCGTGCTCGCCTACACAGCACTGTTGCCCGCACTCGCCGAGCTGCCGTACGGCGTCGGCACCTGGTACACCGGTCAGCTGTGGGTGGGACTGCCGTGGCTCGCGGCGGTGGCGCTGGGCATCACCGCGCTGATCACCGTCAGCGCGGTGACCACGCTGCGCGAGGTGGCCACCTCGCCTCTGGGCGTGGCCCAGCAGTCCAACCCGCGCCGCACCCGCGCGATCCGCCTGGTGCTGTTCGTCGCGGTCCTGGGCTACATCTGGGCCAGCACGGGCGACGGCGGCCAGCTCAAGCCCCGGCAGCTGATCGCCATGCTGGTGCTCTTCTACGGCGCGTTCTGGCTGCTGGGTCCCTGGGTCGTGGACCGGCTGGGCCGGATCGTGGGCCGCCGCGCCAACCGCCCGGCCACGCTGCTGGCCGCGCGCCGGCTCAGCGACGATCCGCGCGGGGCCTGGCGGACCGTCAGCGGCCTGGTGCTCGCGGGGTTCGTGGCCGGGTTCTTCTCCGTCAGCTCGCTGCATTTCGAGGGCCCGGGCCACGAGGGCCAAGTGGCGGTGATCACCGCGAACGCCGCCGACGCCCGACACGCCGCCACCGAGGCCCGAACGGCGCTGCACCGGGCGGGTGTCACGGCGACCGTCGGCGTCACGAGCGAGGACGACTACGACAGCCTGCTGGGCGGTGCCATCGGCGTGATCACCCACGTCTCCGGCGGGCAGGAGGACATCGACACTGCTGTCACCGCCCTGACGCCAGTGGGGTCGGGCAGGTATCCGTTCACACAGGAGTACGTGTCGGCGCCGGACGACACGGTCATCGCCCGCATTGCCACCGTCAGCACCACCACCCTGGTGCTGGGCTTCCTCGTCGCAGCCGCCTCCGCCGGCCTCACGGCGGCCGCGAACGTCCTCGACCGGCGCCGGGTGTACGGCCTGCTGCGGCTGGCCGGCACCCCGCTGAAGGTGCTGGACCGGGCCCGAGTCCGCGAGACCGTCATCCCGTTGGCCGTCCTGGCCGGTGGCACCACCGCGATGGGCGTCTTCGGCGCCATGCAGCTCAACAAGGCGGCAGGCACCACGATCGACACCTCCGGTGTCGTGCAACTGGTGCTCTGCTTGGCCGCCGGCGCGCTCGCCATGTTCGCCGCGATCGCCGGCAGCAGGCCGCTGCTGCGGAAGGTGACGGCGGGCCCGGCGCAGACGGCGGACTGAGGCCGTACCGACGGTCGCACGCCCTCGTCATGTCTTCCGCGGTCCTCCCGGAGGGCCGCTGGCCTCCAGCCCGGTGTGCCGTTCGGGCATGAAGAGTTCGCCGACCTTTGTCCCGCTGATGGGCGGCCCGGGTTCTCGTCGGCGCCGCAGTCGGAGCTGGTCTCGGTGCTGTAGTTCGCCGAGGACCTGTCGGACCGGGCAGCCGCGCAGGGGGTGCGCAGTCGGATCGACTGGAGGTGCGCCCTGGGCCTGGAGTTGGAGGACACCGGGTACGACCACTGGCTCCTGCGCGACCTTCCGTGCCCGCCTGATCGAAGGCGACGAGGCGGACCGGATGCACGCGTGATGGCCCACCGACGCGACGTATGTGCTGGCCGCGGTGCGGCGGCTGAGTCGTCCGGAGTCGGCCGGAGAGACTGCGCGGGCCGCCCTGGAGGAACTGGCCGAGAGCGCGCGGGCGGCAACGTTCGGACGGAGTGGGAGAAGGCGCTGGCCGTGCTGTGGTCTCTCGGCACGCCCGGCCCGGCTGCGGGTTCTTCCCCGGGTGGAGATCCTGCGACAGGTGGTGGGTTCACCACTATGGCATCTTCACGTTCATCTCGACCTGGAACAACTCCCTTTGCCCGTTCCTGGTGACCACGGATCCGGGTGGCATGACGCTCCCAGTGGGCTTGGTCAACGTCCAGACGTCCTACGGCCTGCGCTACGAGCAGATGATGGCGTCGGTCGTCATCGCGAGCCTGCCACGTGTGATCGTCTTTGCGCTGTTCCGCAGATCGTGCGGGGGTGGCGCATACGGGTTTGGCGGGGCAATGAGGTGCGGGCTGCTGGGGCGCCATGTGCCAGGGGACCCGCATGCCAGAGGGCGTTGGCGCGGAGCACGGTTGAGCGCGACGGGAGAACCTGACCGGCGCAGCCTGCCGAAATGCGCAGCAGCCGTGCTGGAGTGCCGAGAGCTGGGGACCAGCGCCCAAACGGTGAGGTCGTGCACGGGGCCGCAGCGGGTGTCATGGTTCCGGTGCGACGGCGGCCCGAGGAGACCGCGTTGCTGAGGGGGCCCGCCTCTGTATCCCGGCAACGTCCATGAGCCGACGTGTGGTGGGCGCCGTCGGGGGGTGTGCGCCAGGTGAGTTGGCGAACGTGATTCGACGACCGTCGTGATGGGAGTTGCTGCGCGAACCGTTGACGCGCAAGGGGTTCGATTCTACGTTCCGTTCGAAGTCGTGATCTCCGTTCGCGAGACCGAACCCTCTGAAGCCGCCCGGGTTGAACGCTCCGGCAGCCGAACACGTCCCAACAGGTCCGCCACCCAAGGAGGATCCGTGTGAGCCGCACCTCCCGCAAAGTCGCGTGCAGAACCACCCGCAGAACCGCTCTCCTCGCCGTCCCCGTGGCGATTTTGCTCGCACTCGTCCCGAGCTCGGCGTCCGCGTATCCGAACCCGGGCACCGTCACCGGCTCGGTGGTGGTCCATGATCCGACGATGATCCGTACATCGGCGGGCCAGTACCTGCTCTACGCCACCGGCGGCGGCATCAGCAACCGCACCTCCACCAACCGCACCGCGTTCAGCGGCGGCGCGGACGCCTTCTCCGGCAGGCCGAGCTGGTGGCGCAGCTACTCCTCCGTGCCGGAGGCCTGGGCACCGGACATCTCGTACCACGGCGGCAAGTACCTGATGTACTACTCCGTCTCGTCCTTCGGCTCGCAGAACTCGGCCGTCGGGCTGGCGACGTCGACGACCGGCCGGCCGGGCAGCTGGACCGACCAAGGCATCGTCTACACGTCGAGCTCGTCGAACGACTACAACGCCATCGATCCGAACCTCTTCGTGAACGACGACGGCAAGTGGTGGCTGTCCTTCGGCAGTTGGTGGAGCGGGATCAAGATGATCCAGATCAACCCGTCGACCGGGAAGCCGCTCTCGTCCAACACCACCCGCTACTCGCTCGCCTCCCGCCCCACCGGCAGTAAGGCCGTCGAGGCCCCGTACATCGTCAAACGGAACGGCTACTACTACCTGTTCGCCTCGTACGACACCTGCTGCGCAGGTACCAGCTCCACGTACAAGGTCAAGGTCGGCCGGGCCACCGGCATCACCGGCCCGTACTACGACAGGAACGGCGTCGCCATGATGAACAACGGCGGTACACCCGTGCTGGAGTCGCACGGCCGGTACATCGGTCCTGGCGGGCAGTCGATCATGAGCGACACGAGCGGCGACCTGATCGTCTACCACTACTACGACGGCCAGGCCAACGGCACTCCGAAGCTCGGCATCAACCTTCTGGACTGGAGCAGCGGATGGCCCGTCGCCTACTGACATGAGGATGTGACGTGGTGACGCTGCTGGTGGCTCTGGCCTCGGCATACGTCGCGGAGTGAGCGAACGCCCCGAGCGAGGTGAAGGCACACAGCACCTGGCGGGCCGCCGTGCTGGACGCGCCACCGTACGACGGGCCCGCGCGCGTGGACGACCCTGGAACGCCGGCACCAGGTCCACGGCCTACTCTCGGTGCGCCGGCCTCTGGCGAGGCGGCGCGATTCGACCACCCCCTGGTCCGCGCCGCGATCGCCGAGACTGTCGTCGGACCGGTGCGGCTGGCCGCCGGACACGCGCGGGCGGCCGAACTGCTGCAGGGCGAACTCCGCCATTGACCCGGCGGCCATCCATACCCTGGCCTCGTGCGACTGGGTCCGCAAAGGGCTGCCGCTGTGTCTGATCGGCGACTCGGGGGCCGGCAAGTCGCACCTGCTGATCGCGCTGGGTACCGAAGCTGCGATGGCCGGCTTCCGGGTCAAGTACGTCCTGGCGACCAAGCTGGTCAACGAGCTGGTCGAGGCCGCCGACGAGAAGCTGCTGACCAAGACGTTCACCGACCCCCGGCTCTGCGCGGCCACCGTGGACCGCCTCACTTTCGGCGGCAACATTATCGAGACCGGCAGCGACTCCTACCGACTGGCCCAGACCCGGGCTCGGCAGTATGGCACCAGCAGCAACTGACACCTGCTCTGCAAGCCCTTGGCCACCCTGCCTCGCCATCAGGAAGAGTGGCGGCCTCCCCGCTTCCTCGCCAGGCGGCGGCGCCCGGCGAGTACCAGTAATGCACAGCCGAGGGCACCGACCATAAGAGCCCCCCACCAGGGCACGTGAGCTGCCCGCAGGAGGCCAGCGACACCGAAGCTGGTATTCCAGCCGACTTCCGTGACTGCGGAGCCGAACCCCTGCACGAGCAGGATGACGCCGAAGAGCCACAGCGTTCCCTCCCCCGAGGCTTCGGTGGCCTTCTTCGGTTGCCTCAGCATGTTCGCCTCTCCCCGTGTTCGCCGCCATCGTTCCGATGCGTTCGCATCACATCATGCCCAGGGGCGAGATATGATGCAACTGCATCGGAAAATGGAGGGACGCGGAACATGCCCAAGCAGGTGGACTACGAAGACCGCCGCCGCCAGATCGCCGAGGCAGTCTCTCTGCTCATCTCCCGTTCCGGCATGGAAGCCGTCAGCCTCCGCGACGTTGCCGCCCAGGCGGATGTGTCCATGGGCGCGGTTCAACGCTGCTTCCGCACCAAGGACGAGATGCTGCTCTTCGCACTGGAGCACATCTCCCGACGCGTCAGCGAACGCGCCAATACAAAGATCGCTGCATCATCCACGCCTCAGTCGGCTTCAACGCTGCTGACGCGCACGCTGTCGGAGATCGCTCTCGTGGAAGAGGAGTCCAGAGCCGAAGCGCATGTCTGGCTCGCCTTTGTCGCGCAAGCCGCAACAAGCGAGCAGCTGGCCAAAGTCCTGCACGACACCTACGCCAAGCTCCACGATCTGCTCACCTGGCTGATCCGCTTCGGGCAGGACACCAACGAGATGCGCAAAGAGCTCGACCCCGGACGCGAAGCACATACCCTGCTCGCCCTCGCCGACGGCCTCACCGCCCACGTCCTGGTGGGGCACCACACGCCGGAGTCCGCACTTGCGGTTCTGGAGCGGCACACATCTCAGCTGGCAACCACCAAGGGTCCTTCCACAGCCTCACCACCGGCGACCGGAGCTGCTACCAAGGCAACCGCCTTCGACGCCGCGAACTGAGGCACCGGTAGGGCCAGTTCAGTCGTTCAAGTGACAGCCGCAGAGATCGACAAGTGGGGCCACGACGGTCGTTCACATGGGGCCACATCATCACTCGTTCAAAACCACTCTCCACTCACCTCATGGCGGAGGACGTCCGCGGCGTCTGCACGGACGCGACCATCCTGCACCGCCGCAACGTCGTGTTCCACGGCACGCTCACCGCACTGGACGACGCCGGCGGCTACGACGCCTTCGTGCCGCCCGGGCAATGAGCCGACAGGCTCACGCACGGATGAACCGACACGATCTGGCTGACGCGCTTGCCGTCCTGAGCCAGTCCGGGTCAACCGTCGTCCTGGCGGCCGGACCAATGCACGAGCCGTCGTCTGCACTGCGGGGGTGTAGACGACGGCGGTGTCGCCGCAGCCGTCGAACGAGGTTGGTAAGCCGGTCGCGTTCTATCTGGTCGGCGGTGAGGTTCCAGCGCAGTCGCGTCGCGGTTCATTCGAAGGCGTACCGGCACACCGCGTCTGCGGCCGGGGGCAATTGCTGGGCGAGATCCTGGTCGGCCTTGCTCCGGTTGGAGCGGGCGATGACAGCGATGAGGCTGCCGTCCCCGCCGGCCCCGCTCTCCTCCGCGCAGCGCCCTGCGCCGGCACGCCCAGCCGCGCCGGGTCCTGGGCGAAGCGCCCGGTCACCGTGGCAAGAGGCAGCTCCGCACCGAGGACGAGGCATGATTCCTGGATCGCTCGCGGACGTGGTCGTGGACGGTCGAAGAACGCGTCAGCTGCCCCGAAGACCGACCGCCAGCGTCAGTTCAAGAACCCGGTGCGGCGACCCGAGATCCGGAAACAGCTCCCGCAGCTGCGACATCCGGTACCGGACGGTCTGGGGATGGACGAACAACGCCGCCGCCACCTCGTCCCGCCTGCCATGGTGCAGCAGCCACGCCCGCAACGTCTCCTCCAGCCGCCGCGCGGTGGCGACAGGCAAGGTCCGCAACGGTGCGAGGGCTCGGGCACGCAGGTCTGCGAACGCGTCCACGTCGGCGCTCAGCACCAGCTCGGGCAGGTGATCCTCGGTGTCGCGAATATCAGAGGAGAGGGAGCGCGCGCGTACGGCTCGTGCGTACGAGGCGGACGCACGAGTCCATGGCCGGGCCGGGCCGACCACGGCGGCGCGGTCGGTCATCTGCCTCAAGAGATGTGATCGGTCGGCATCGGGAACAAGCAGCACGCCCAAGGCGTCCGGCAGATCGTCGAGGACGAGGGTGCTCGGGTCGAGCGCGCGGTAGGCAGGCCGGGCCTGGGCGGCGGGCAGCAGGACCGCGGTCAGCGACACCGGAGGCTGCCACCCTGCCCGTTGAACAGAGGTCAGCAGCACGTCCGGGCTCGCGCCGGTGAGGAGGTCGCGGACCAGTTGTTCCAGGTGGCGCTCATGAGCCCGGCCCCGGGCGGCCAGTTCATCGGCGTGGCCCGCGGCGCTCGCGGCGGAGAGCTCGTCGATGTAGGCGAAGGTCAGCTCGGCGAACTTGGCGACCTCGGCGGCGGGCAGACCTGCGGGTACGGCACCCGCGGCCAGGCATCGCCACGCCACGCGGGCGCCGACGCGGTAGGCGCTGAGTAGGGCGTCCATCGAACGGCCGTCGCGTACCTCGCCGCGGCCCAGCTCGTAAGCTGCGTCACCGCCGTCGCCGCCCGTGGCGTTCCCGCTCGCGAGGTCCAGGTAGTGACCCAGGGCGGTGCGGACGGCTCGGCGGATGGTGCCGCCCATGCGGCCCGAGAGTGCGTTGGCGTAGGGAGGGACCTCGTCGATGATCGCCTGGACGACCTCGTCGGCGGTGCTCTTCAGCGCGGCCCGAAGTGCGGTGACCGTTGTCTCATCCAGGGCCAGCTCGGTGGCCCTCCGGATTGCATGCCCCATGTTTTGTTCCTTGCGAACAATTCAGCCGACCAGATTCACGTCCTACGGACAGGACTTTACGCCCTGAGGCGCATCAAGCTGGAGCCATGACGAGTGCAGCCCTCCGCAGTAGGGCGTGGAAACTGCTGGAGATGGTCACGACGCCGCTGCTGCCGTCGGACTACCTCGACCTGGTCAGCCCGCTGCGTGCGGGCGCTGACCTGCGTGGGCGCATCGAGGCCGTGCACCCCGAGACGGATGACGCCGCGACCATCGTGATCAGGCCGGGACGGGGCTGGCGCGGCCACACGGCCGGTCAATATGTGCGGATCGGGGTCGATGTCGACGGGGTGCGCCTGTGGCGGGCCTACTCGGTCACCTCGCCGACAAACCGCCAGGACGGCCGCGTCACGATCACCGTGAAGGCGATCCCGGACGGCAAGGTCAGCAACTACCTGGTCCGCAGGGCGAAACCCGGCACGCTGATCCAGCTCGACCAGGCGACCGGTGACTTCGTGCTGCCGGAGGCCAGGCCCGCCAAGGTGCTCTACCTGACGGCCGGCAGCGGCATCACGCCGGTGATGGGCATGCTGCGCGACATCGAGTTCGACGACGTCGTCATGGTCCACTCCGCGCCACAGCCGCACGACGTGATCTTCCGCAACGATCTGCACGACCTGGTCGCGGACAAGAAGCTGCGTCTCACCGAGCTGCACACCGACACGGACGGCATGCTCGACATCGCCCGTCTCGACGAACTCGTGCCCGACTGGGCCGAGCGCGAGACCTGGGCCTGCGGGCCCGCGGGCCTGCTCGACGCCGCCGAAGAGCACTGGACCGAGCACGGCGTCCGAGAGCGCCTGCACACCGAACGCTTCCGCCCCAGCATCGTCGTCGCCGGCGACGGTGGCGAGGTCACGTTCAGCACCACCGGCAAGACCGTCGACGCGGGCGGCGCCACGCCGTTGCTGGACGTCGGCGAGGAGGCCGGCGTGCTCATGCCGTCCGGGTGCCGCATGGGCATCTGCTTCGGCTGCGTCACGCCGCTCAAGGCGGGCGCCGTCCGCGACCTGCGCACCGGCGAGATCACCGAGGCCGAGCCGGGCGTCCTCATCCAGACCTGCGTGTCCGCCGCGGCGGGCCCCTGCGACATCGAACGGTAGGAGCACCTTGACCGCCATCGACCCCACCGCCCACCTGACCGCGGAGCAGATCGAGGAGCTCGGCCGCGAGCTGGACGCGATCCGCGACGAGGTGATCGCCGACCGCGGCGAGAAGGACGCCGCCTACATCCGCAAGGTCATCTCGGCGCAGCGCAAGCTCGAGCTGGTCAGCCGGGGCGTGCTGCTGTTCTCGATCTTCCCGCCTGCGTGGCTGATCGGCACCGCCGGTCTGTCCGTGGCGAAGATCATGGACAACATGGAGATCGGCCACAACGTCCTGCACGGCCAGTGGGACTGGATGCGCGACCCGAAGATCCACTCCACCACCTGGGACTGGGATCACGTCTCGCCGGCCGAGCAGTGGAAGCACTCGCACAACGAGTTGCACCACACGTACACGAACGTGATCGGCAAGGACAACGACCTCGGCTACGGCATCATGCGCGTCGACGAGGACCAGAAGTGGCACCCCTTCCACCTCGGCCAGCCGCTGTGGAACTTCCTCAACGCCTGCTTCTTCGAGTACGGCATCGCAGCGTACGACCTGGAGCTCGGCAAGAACCTGCACAAGCGCCGTCGCAAGAACCCGGAGTTCCGCGCGCGGGCCAAGGCCGTGGGCCGCAAGATCCGCAAGCAGGTGCTCAAGGACTACGTGATCCACCCGCTGCTGTCGGGCCCGTCGTTCCTCACCACGCTCGGCGCCACGTTCACCGCGAACCTGGTCCGCAACATCTGGACCCACTCGGTGATCATGTGCGGGCACTTCCCCGAGGGCGTGCAGGTCTTCGAGCGCCGGTCGATCAAGGGCGAGACGCGCGGCCAGTGGTACCTGCGCCAGATGATGGGCTCGGCGAACATCAGCGGCAGCAAGGCCATGCACTTCATGACCGGCAACCTGTCGCACCAGATCGAGCACCACCTGTTCCCGGACCTGCCGAGCAACCGGTACGCCGAGGTCGCGGTGAAGGTGCGCGCGTTGTTCGAGAAGTACGAGCTGGAATACGTCACCGGGCCGCTGCCCAAGCAGGTGTTCTCCGCGTGGCACAAGGTCTTCCGGCTCTCACTGCCGAACAAGAAGCCCAAGGTCAAGACACCGGACCGCGAGCAGGAGCTCGTCGCGGCCTGATCCCGGTATCGGTTCAGATTTCGGCCGTACCGGCGGCACCGCAGGTTTCGGTGAGATCCGTTGCGGGCGGCGGGCGGCGGGCGACCTCGACGGCAGGCCATACGACACGGGATCCGGGGCAGCCCGGCGTACGACTGCGCTGCTACCCGGACGTGCGCCGGGAGCTCAGCTCACAGCCCCCGGCAAGCGCACCCGGCGAGGTGTCGCAGTGCGCTGACCTGCCATGGTCGGGCCGGTGGTCGGGTGCCTACGCGCACTCGGTCTGCCGGCGAGCGGGCTGGGTCGAAGGCGTGGGGCTGTGACGTGGGCACTGCCGGAACCGATGCTCGCCGCCCCTGCGTCCGACTCGGCTCTACCTCCCCTCGTAGCGCGAAGACCGTGACGGCAGGGGAAGTTGGGGTTGGGCAGAAGTTGGGGTTGGGCTCGATCCGCTTTGGCGGACATCCGAGATCAGGGGTTCAGCCTCGGGAGGATGTCCGTCATGGAGAGCATGGGGAAGAAGAAGCCTTGCCCTCGTCGCTCGTTCACGCCCGAGTTCAAGACGGAGATCGTCGAGCTGTGCCGACGCGGTGACCGCTCGGTCGGTCAGATCGCCAAGGACTTCGATCCGACCGAGACCGCGGTGCGTGACCGGGCGAAGCAGGCCGAGGTCGATGCGGGCCAGCGGGACGGCCTGACCAGCAGCGAACGCGAGGAACTGGCCGCACTGCGGCGGGAGAACCGCCGTCTGCTTGAGGACGTCGACATCCTCAAGCGGGCCACCTGGGATTCGACCGGTCAAGGCAACGCTCTCGACTGGTGTGCGGAATCCCAGGCACTTACGTGGACGGTTGTTGAGCTTCGTCGCGATGGCATCAAGATCGTCTTGGCTGGGCGTCGACAGGTTCGTGCCTTTGGGCAGGTACTGCCGGAGCAGCTTGTTGGTGTTCTCGGTGGTGCCACGTTGCCAGCGGCTTCGTGGGCTGCGAAGAACTCTCCGACGCCGGTATCGGTGGTGAACCGCTCGTGGGCTGCCAGTTCCATGCTGCGATCCCAGCTCAGCGTGGCGCGTAGTCGGAGGGCCATGCGTTCGTAGGTCTCGGCCAGAGCGCGAACGACCACGGTGGTATGGCGGCTGGCGAGTTTCACGACCGTGCGGAACCATGGCTTCCGATCGACCGACGTGGCGACCTGACTGTTGTCGAGCCGATCACCAGATCGCCTGCCGGATGCCCGAACTCGCTGCGGCCCTCCGCCGCCTGGGGCCGGTCCTCGATGGGTCGGGCATCGACCCCAGGTGGTTTCCGGCGCGTTGGGCCGGAACCGGAGGCTGCGAAGTGGCGGAAACCGTACGGGTGACAGCGCCCCGGCAGGACGCCCGCCCCGAGGAACCGCACGACCGGGCCACCGAGACGGTGACCCGGCAGGACGGCACGGGGTGGATCTACTTGGCGAACTCGCTGCCGAAGAGCGCGCCCTTCTCCGGCGCCCCCAGGACCGAGGGCCCGAACGAGGTGATGTTGGTCGTGGTCAGCCCGGCCTTGGAGCCGCGCAACAGCCACACCGCGCCGGAGTTCTTGTACGGGCCGTCCTCCTTGGGCGCGGCGACGGCGAGGTCGGCGCGGTCGTTGGCGTTGACGTCGAGCAGAGCGACGTTCCCGCCGAACTCGTCACCGGCCTCGGAGGCCCCGGGCACCCCGGAGTCGGACTGGTCGAAGGCCTGGGCGCCGGTGCCGGTGAGCCCGGAGGCACCGCCCTTCAGCAGGACGACCGAACCGGCGTCGCGGATGGAGCCGATGTCCTCGCCGGGGACGCCGACCGCGATGTCCGGGTAACCGTCGCCCGTCACGTCACCGGCGGCCAGCGAGGCGCCGAACTGGTCACCGTAGTCGCTGTCGTCACTGTTGCGGTATCCGGCCTCGGAGACGCCGGGCACACCCGCAGTGTTCTGCGTGATCCGCGCGATCCGGGCACTCGGTCCGTCCGGGCCGCCGTAGACGACCCGGACGTTGCCCGCGTCGTACATCCGCATCTCGGAGACGGCGTCGACCTGCCGTCCGACATAGTCGCCGTAGCCGTCCATGTTCACGTCGGCGACAACACCGCCGACGGAGGCGGACCCGGTGGACCTGGAGTGCTCGGTGTCGATGCCGGTCGCGGTGCCCGGCCACCAGAGCGTCCCGTACGACCGCTCCTCGAAGCCGTGGGTGGTGACGAGGTCGTCCTTGCCGTCACCGTTCATGTCACCGGCGATGACGTCCCAGGTCTCCTTCTTCTCGTTCACCGGGAAGACGTTGGTGCCCGCCGGGGCCCCGTCACGGGTGAACGGACCCAGGCGGACCTGGAGGATGCCGTCATTGCCGAGGGCGAGGTCGTCCTTGCCGTCGCCGTTGAAGTCGCCGCCGGCCAGTTTGCTGACGGTGCCGCTGAGCGCTGTGGCGGAGGTCAGGCCGCTCGCGGAGCCCCACAGCACGGCGGCGCCCTCGTAGGCGCCGACCACGAGGTCGGTGTAGCCGTCCCCGTCGAGGTCGCGTGCGGCCGTGGACATGCCGAAGCGGTAGGGCGAGGGCTCGCCGGGCACCCACGGCAGGGCCTGCGAGACGATCAGGGGGTGCGCGGTGTCGGCGCCGGCCGAGGAGCCGTAGACGACGGCGACATAGCCGGCGAACTGGACACCGGAGACGGTGGCCTCGGGCGCGGCGGCCGCGAGGTCGGCGAAACCATCGCCGTTGAAGTCGGCGATCGGTGCCTTCGGGACCGCGGCGGCCGGGGCGGCGGCGACGAGCGGAGCGGCCAGCAGCGCGGCGGCGACGGCCGCGCGGCCCGCGACCGTGCGGCTGCTCGTACGACGGGCGATGCCGGGGCTCGTACGACGGCTGGTGCGAAGAGGCACGGATTCTCCAGTAGTTGGATCAGGGGATGCGGGTTGTGTACATCCGATCGTTTGACCATCGAGGGTGCGAAACGGTTGCTGGGTTTCACCGTCTTCGTGGGCCACGCCGTAGACGGCTGTGGCTGGAGGGACAGCATCGAGCGCTCGTGCGAGCGGTGCGAGGATCGCGACGTGAAAGATCTGCACTACCGCCTCGCCGAAGACACCGACCTCGCCACTCTCGTTCGTCTGCGTGACGACGCTGCCCGCTGGATGCTCGCTCAGGGCATCACCGGTCAGTGGCAGCCCGGCCAGCTGGACGAGGACCATTTCCGCAAGACCATGGTGAGTGGTGAGGTCTGGCTCGCCGAGGCCGATGGCCGCGTGGCCGGGGCATGGGAGCTGTGGTGGGAGGACGAGGACGCCTGGGGACCGCAGCCGCCGGTGGCCGGCTATGTGCATCGGCTGATGGTGGACCGCAGCAGCGCCCAGCCGGGGACAGGGCGGTTTCTGCTGCGTGCTGCGGAGCGCCGCGTTGCCGCGGAGGGGCGGGCGTTCGTGCGTCTGGACTGCCTGGCCGGCAACACACGCTTGAACGACTACTACCTGAACGCCGGCTACCGGGTCGTCGGCCACAAGGCAGGCAAGCCGCAGCCGGGCAGTGCACCCAAGTCGTTCACCCTCCTGGAGAAGAACTTCGGGTCGGTCGTGGGGGCTGAGCGACAAGGGGTGTCAGGTTCCACCGACAAGACCACACCGGGCACGGAATAAGCCGGCAGGATCGGTGCCCGGGGCGATGCGGCGTCGTCGCCGCGGGCTGCGTGGCGGACCTGCTCGCGGCGCTCTTCCAGCCTGGTCATCAAGGAGTGGGTCAGGTCGCTGAGGTGCTTGCGGGACATGCCAGTCAGCTCGGGGTGCCGCAGGTCGTGGAGCATGAGGGGGCGAGAGCCCTCGGCTGACCATCCGCGTTGCCGGGGAAGGACTGGGCCCGGTTGGCGAAGGACCGCGCACGCATCGACGGCCAAGGACTGACCCTGGACCATGACGGACGTCTGCGAGGCGACCGGTACGGAACTGAGCCGACCGGACTACGTGGCGCTGGCGGAGTCCTTCGGGGTACCGGGGGTGCGCACGAGCCCCGACATCCTCGCGGAGGACCTGGCCAGGGCCCTCGCGCTCCGGGCCCGTCGGTGGTGGTGCTCCCGGTGGTCCTGCGCATGTTCGCGCCCAAGCACGTACCGGGGTAGGCGCCGGGCCGCCCGGAGTTCTCGCTCCGGGCGGTCCGTCCGTGTGGTGTTGGCCGGTCAGCGCAGGAAGCTGCCGAACAGGGCGTTCGTGTAGGGGGCCGACAGGTCCTTCGGGCCGAAGGCCTGGGCCGACTTGGTGGTGAGGCCGGATGTGGTGCCGCGCAGCAGCCAGACGGCGCCGTTGGAGGTGTTCTCCGCCGTGGACGCGGCGGCCAGGTCGCGGTGGCCGTCGCCGTTGACGTCGAGCAGAGCGGTCGTGGCGCCGAACTGGTCGTTCTTCTCGGCCACTCCGGGGACACCCGCCCTGTTCTGGTGGAAGACCTGGGCCCCGACCCCGGTGAGGCCGGCGGCGCTGCCGTGCAGCAGGGCGACCGAGCCGGCGTCGGCGACGCTGCCGACGTCCTCGCCCTCGATGCCGAGCGCGACGTCCGCGTGACCGTCGCCCGTGACGTCGGCGACGGACACGGCGGAGCCGATGTGGTCGCCCTCCTCCTCGGCGCCGGGGAAGCCCGGCAGGTCCTGGTCGAACTCGTGGGTGTTCTCGGCGGTGAGACCGGCCGCCGAGCCGTACGTGATGTGGGCCTTCCCGCCGCCGGAGCCGGCCACCACGTCGTCGTAGCCGTCGCCGTTCACGTCCCCGGCGCCGGTGCCGCTGTCCTCGCCCCTGCGGAGGCCGGACGTGTCGCCCCGGGTGAAGCCTGTCGCGCCGCCGCCCAGGAGCAGACGGTCCTCCCAGTTGCCGTCGCCGCGGTAGGCCATCTGGAGGATGTCGTCGCGGCCGTCGCCGTTGAAGTCGCCGACCTCGCCGGAGACCACCGGGCCGGTGATCGACGCGGGGCCGTCCTCGCAGCCGCCTCCCGTCTCGCAGGAGTCGTCCTCCTCGGACCAGCCCCACCACAGGGACCTGTCCAGGAGCGGCAGTACGGCGGTGGGCTTGCCGTCGCGCTTGATCGGGCCCTTCCACAGAGCGGCCGGGGTACCCGACGGGTCGTCGCCGCTCACCCGCTGCGCGGAGAACAGCGCCAGGTCGGTCTTGCCGTCGCCGTCGAAGTCACCGGCCTGGGGCACGGCCCCGTACGCGATGCCCGTACCGCCGGTCAGGCCGGACGCGGAACCCCACAGGATCACCGAGCCCTCCTTGCCGCCCGCGATCACGAGGTCGCCGTAGCCGTCGCGGTCCAGGTCGGCCCTGGCGAACGAGGCGCCGAAGAACTGGTTCGCGGTGGCGGCCCCCGGGATCCCGGCGGTCGAACGGCTGACGATCTTCTTGTCCGCCGTCGACAGCCCCGTGGCCGAGCCGTACGTCACGGCCACGTACCCGGCCTTCGTCTTGTCGGACACGGTCGCGTTCCGCGCGCCGACGACCAGGTCGGCGTAGCCGTCCCCGTTGAAGTCGTCCGCGGCAGGGACGGACGCGGGTGCGGCCGACGACGAGCCGGAGCCGGTCAGCACCACCGAGGCGGCCAGGGGTACGGCCAGGAGGGCGCTGCTGATCCTGCGGCGGGTGGCTCGGGTCGCTCGGGACATGGGCGGTGCCTTTCGAGTCAGTCGTGAGAGCTGCTGCTCAGGACGTGCGACTCGAACGGAGGGGCGAGGGTTGTACGGGACGCGTGTGGCGATCCGGCTCTGGCGTGATCAGTGGCCCGTGGCCGGATAACCCCGCCCGCACCGATGTCGGTCAGGGCTTCAGGCGAGCCGCATCCGACCACGCGGCCGGGACACCGCTGCCGACCTGGCCCCCGACGAGGTCACCGAGTGGTATCTCATCCAGGCCTGGCTGGCGCCGCCCCCCGATGTGACGGTGCTCCGCCAGACCGACAGCTACAGAGCCTCGGTGAGCAATGCTCAAGACCTCATAGCCGTGCACGGTGACGGGTGACCCCTACTCAGGACCTGGAGCCGGACTCCTCTTCACAGGCAGAGGGCCCCGTCACCGTGCATCTGCCGGAGTACGTCGCACATCTCCACGATGACGTCATGATCGTGACCTGAGCCGTCCGTACGGCCACCTCTGAGAGGGCCAGCCGGTGTCAGCAACACTCATCTGGCACAGCGGTTCAAGGAGCTCATCGGCGTCACGCCGAAGCGGCTGGCCCGCACCTACCGCTTCGCCGCCACCGTGTTCGCGATCAACCCCGCCGGACCGAACGACTGGGGCGACCTCGCCGGTGGCGCAGGCTACTTCGACCAGGCTCGCTTCGGCCACGGGTTCCGGGCGTTCACCGGGCTCAGGCCGACCCGGTACGTCGAAGTCCGGCGGCGGTTCCTGCGCGAACATCCCGGCCACGTGCTGGACAGCCGGCCGCTGCAGGCCGATTGATTTCTTACAAGAGCGACAGCTCACGACACGCTAATTTGGGGGCACCCCGAAGCAGAGGAGAGCCCTGTGGGCAAGGTGGTCATGTACAGCTCGGTGTCGGTGGACGGCTTCGTCGCGGACGAGAATGACCAGCCCGGACCACTGTTCGACTGGTTGTCCAGCGGTGACGTCCCGTTGGACGAGAGCGGCGAGGTGAAGGTGTCGCAGACGTCCTACGACTACACCCGGCCGTACTGGGACCAGATCGGGGTGACAATCTGCGGCCGCCACGTCTTCGACCTGACGGACGGCTGGGACGGGAAGCCTCCGGGCGGGATCGACCACGTGGTCGTCGTGACGCACCGGCCGCAGCCCGAGGGCTGGGACACCGAGGCGCCGTTTCACTTCGTCGACGGCGTCGAGGCAGCCGTGGCCAAAGCGCAGGAGCTTGCGGGTGACCGCATGGTCGAGGTCGCCGCCGGCGACGTCGGTGGCCAGGTGCTTGCCGCGGGCCTGGTCGACGAGGTGCGCATGGACGTCGTACCCGTCGTGTTCGGGTCCGGCAAGCGCTACTTCGGGTCGGTCGGCGCGCAGCACCTGTTGGAGGATCCTGACGTGGTGATTCAGGGCAACCGGGTGCTTCACCTGCGCTATCGGGTGCGCCGTTGACCGATCTGGGCGAATACGCGAAGAAGTCCACTGCGAACGGTGACTCAAGATCGGGGCTCCGGCTGCGTTTGCGCATCGCTGTCCCTGGTCGGGCAGCCGACGTCGATCCGCCCCAGCACCTCACCTGCGGCAAGTTCAACTCAAGATCACTGGTTGCCGGTTTCCGTCGTACCTTTGGCCGACCACCGGGAAGAGCGGCTTTTCACCAATGAAGGGTGTAGTCGGGGTCTGAATCCGCCTGTCTCGAGTAGGGATCGGGCGATGTAGCGGGTGAGGTTGCGGAAGCCGAGGGCGGAGCCGTGCAGGTGCTCCAGGCGGCCGTTGATCGTTGCGGTTGGACCGTTGCTGGTGCCGGGCCGGTCGAAGCAGGCCAGTACGTCAGCGGCTCGCTTGCTCAGGGTGCGGCCGAGCCTGGCGATCTCGACCAGCGGCTTGGGGACGCCGGCGCTGAGCGACTCGATCTGCTTGACCATCAGCTCGTGGTCCGCAGCTGGGTCGGGGGTGCCGGTAAGCGGCGATCATCCGCTGGTTGATGGCCCAGGTGGCCTCGACCTCGACGCGTTCATCGATGGCGAACAGGGCCGTGAGTCGGGCGGCCTGCTTGTCGGTGAGCAGGTCGGCACCGGTGTGCAAGGTTCGCCGGGCACGGTAGAGCGGGTCGTTCTTACGGCCGCGGCGGCCGCGGGTGCTCTGCTGAACGCGGCGGCGGCAGCCGTTGAGGGCGTCGCCGGCCAGGCGCACCACGTGGACGGGGGCCACCGCGACCGCAGCGGGGATCTCCTCAGCGGAGGCGGTCTTGAAGCCGCTGAACCCGTCCCTCGCGACGACCTCCAGGGCCTCGCGCCACGCCTGGGGCGCTGGGTGAGCCAGGCCTTGAACGCGGCCTTGGAGCGGCCCGGGACCATGTCCAGCAGCCTCGCTGAACCTGTCCCGGCGCGCACCGGCGTGAGATCGATGATCACGGTGACGTACTTGTCCCCGCGGCTGGTGTGGCGCCACACGTGCTCATCGACCCCGATGCCCTTCACACCCTTCGACCGGCCGGGATCGTTGATCAGCACCCGTCGGCCCTCGGGCAGGACCGCGTCGTTTGCGGCGTTCCACGCGACGCCAAGCCCTTGGGCGACGCAAGCGATGCTCAAGGGCTGGCACACGATCGCCTCCAGCGCCCAGGCCAGTCCATGACGCGACAGCCTGGCCCACGGCCCGGCCGCGCGGCTGGTGTCCTGGCGCCACACATGCCCACACCCGGTGCACCGGTACCGGCGGATCGTCACCAGCAGGGTGGTCGGTCGCCAGCCCAGCGGCTCGTGCGCCAGCTCCCGCGTGACGGTGTCCCGGGGTCTTCCTGCACACCCGCAGCGTGGGCACCAGCCCTCGGTGCCGTCATTGTCATCGGCCTTCAGGACCCGGCACGCCAGGACCGCGCGATCAGGCTCCAGACGCTGGCCGACCACGACCAGGCCGAGCTTGTCCAGGCGGCAGAACGTGGTCAGGTCAGGGCAGCCGAAGGTAGCGCCAGGAACGTCGAGGTCTTCCAGATGGGCGGCGTAGGAACCTCCATTCCTCGGAGGACCTCGACACCTGCCCCGGGACCGACGCACCAGCCACCATCCAACCAGCGACTACACCCTCAATGTAAAGAGCCGGTTTTCCCTCCGACCCGTGCGGGTTTTCCGTACCGCTGTCAGATGCTCCGGCGGGGCACCGGGGGAGTGAGGTCCGGCCGCTGCCTCGCTGCGCCGCTGTTCCCTCGTGAGTCTGCCCCCGGCTTGCCGTACGGCCGGTGGCCGTGGCTGATCGGACGGTGGCGGCTGCTGCTGCTCGGGGCTCGGCCGAAGAGAGATTCACACACTGCCCGACGGCTCGAAGAGCTTCAGGCGACACGAACCGGATCATGAGCCACTACATGGCATCCTGCTGTTCCAGCCATTTCGTAATCGCCTGGTTCGTTTCTTCCGGCTTCTCTTGCTGGATCCAATGACCGCAATCCAGATTGACCACTTCCACATGGGGCACGAACTCTGCCAGCTTTTCAGACCTCTGGACCGCATCCCGGTCCCCGTAGATCATGAGTGTGGGCTGCTGGATGATCGGGTCCACGTCCGCCAGCAAGTGCCAGTTGCGGTCAAGGTTTCTGTACCAATTCACACTGCCCGTGAACCCTGTCGATTCGAAGGCGGAGACGAAAACGGCCAGTTCGCTGTCGCTCATGACGGGATCACCGAGTGGCGATTCCGCTCTGGCGAGATCGATCAGCGCCATACCCGGCTGAGGCTCCCTGGGGGGCTCGTTCTTCCGGTACATGTTGCGAAGAAACTGGAAGGTGTTCTCTTCGAACACGGCGTCCGCGACGCCTGGCTGCCGATTGAAGTGGACGAAATAGAAGTCGCCGCCAAGCACATCCTCCATGAACTCGATCCAGGGCTTTTCTCCGCGCTCCTGGTAAGGCAAGCTCAGGTTGATCACTTTGTTTACACGGTTCGGATGCAGCAGGGTCAGTCCCCAGACGACCATTGCGCCCCAGTCATGACCGACAAAGGTGGCATCTTCGTATCCGTAGTGATCGAGAAGTGCGACGAGGTCACCCGACAGGTGTGCAATGTCGTAGTCCGTTACTTCAGTTGGACGGGATGAGTTCCCGTAACCCCGCTGGTTCGGGACGATGACATGGTAGCCCGCTGCGGCGAGGGCGGACATCTGATGGCGCCAAGAAAAGGCGTGCTCCGGCCAGCCATGACAGAGCACAATGGGTTTTCCGGAATTCTGTCGGCCTGCTTCAAATACTTCAAGCTCCACACCGTTGACCGAAATAAGGGTGGGCTTGGGAAAATCGGCTGCATCGAACATTGCATTTCCTCTCTTTCTTTTCGGGGTGATCAGGCTCAGGCGACGAAGGTCCCCGAACACAGCGTCGGCGCACCCCCGACGGGCCGGGGGCCGATACGGCCGTGGGCAGTGGGACCCGCCGGTGAGGCCATGTCGCCATCTTGCCGACCGAAACCGGTCACCCCATGACCGGTTTTTGTGGAAGTGTCGTCGGCATGCGAACCGACCGGCTGGTGGCCACCCTCCTCCTGCTGCAACGGCGCGAGCAGGTGACAGCAGCAGAGGTCGCCCGAGAACTGGAGGTCTCCGAGCGCACCGCCCGCCGCGACCTCGACGCCCTGGCCATGGCCGGGGTGCCCGTGTACTCCCTGCAGGGCCGAAGCGGCGGCTGGCGCCTCGTGGGCGGCGCCCGCACCGACCTGTCCGGGCTGACCGCCGGCGAGGCCCGCGCCCTGTTCCTGGTCGCCGGCCCGGCCTCGGCCGCGACACCGGCCGTGAAAGCAGCACTGCGCAAGCTCGTCCATGCCCTGCCGGAACCCTTCCGGGTCCAGGCCGAGGCAGCAGCGTCGTCGCTGGTCACGGACCCACAACGATGGGGGTCGAGCCGGATCGAGCACCGACCGCCCCGCTTCCTCGACGAACTCCAGGACGCGGTGATCCGCGGCGTCCAGGTACGGCTCGGCTACATCGACCGCAAAGGCACCGAAACCGAGAGAACCGTCCACCCCCTGGGCATCGTCGCCAAAGGCCCGTCGTGGTACCTCGTCTCCAACACCGACGCAGGCCGGCGGACCTTCCGGATCGACCGCGTGTCGTCCGCCGACCCGACCGACGATCCCGTGCACCGACCCGAGGACTTCGACCTTGCCGAGAGCTGGCACGAGATCGCCGACGAGGTCGACCGCAAGCGAACGCCCCTCGAAATTCAGGCGGTATGCGCGCCCCACGGGATAGGCCTGCTCCGGATGGCGCTCGGAGGTCGGCTCGAGGTGGGAGGTTCCACGACCGACGGCCGCATCGAGGTCGTGATCCGCGGCCACAACGAGTACGTGCTCGCCGGCGAGCTTGCCGGGCTGGTCGAATGGCTCGAGGTGACTGGCCCTCCGGGTGTGCGAGACCACCTGGCCTCGATCGGCAACGCGCTCGTTGAGCGGTACGGCTGAGATCGCCCCATAGTGTCGAAGTGCGGAGCTTGGAGGCGTCCTCGCGGAAATCCCCACTCTCAGGACCGCATCAGCGTCGGCCGTCAGCTCCCTCTGATCACAGCGTGGCGCGCAGATGGCTCACCGTGACGAAGTGGAAGCCTTGGGCGGTGAGGGAACGAAGGATCTCGGGGACGGCGGCGACGGACGTCGGGTGGATGTCGTGCATCAGGACGACGCTGTTGCGCCGCGCCTTGGCGATGACCGTCTGAGCGACCTTGGCGCTGTCCCGGTACTTCCAGTCCTCCGTGTCGACGTCCCACAGCACCGGCGACAGTGTGGTGGCGGCCTTCACCTTGGCGTTGACCGCGCCGTACGGCGGCCGGAAGAGGGTGGGGGCCTTGCCGGTGGCGGCCTTGATCGCGGCGGTGGTGCGGCCCAGTTGGTAGGCGACCTGCTCCGGGGAGAGCTTGGTGAGATCGGGGTGGTTCCAGGAGTGGTTGCCGACCTCGTGACCGGCCTTCGCCTCGGCGCGTACGAGTTCGGGATGGGCAGCCACGTTCTGGCCGACGGTGAAGAAGGTGACACGCGCCTTGTGCCGGGCGAGGTGGTTCAGCAGGGTCGCGGTCTCCGGGGCGGCGGGGCCGTCGTCGAAGGTCAGGGCGATGCACTTGACCTTCTTGCAGTCGGTGTCGTCGTCGGCGGAGGCGGTGTGGGTGGGCATGGCCATTCTGGGCGTGTGTGGGGCGCCCAGGTCGAGGTCGCTGCTGGGGTGCTCGGTCTGCTTCTGGGCGTGTCGGCCGAAGGGGGACAGCCAGGGGGTGATCGTCGCCTTGTCGAGGGCCACGACGTAGGACCCGGCTGCAGAGGATCCCACCGTGCCTGAGTCGAGCTGAACTCGGAGACCGCCGTCGGCGGTGAAAGACAGATCGTCGAGAAGGTCGGCGCGGTTGGTGGTGTCGGCGAAGGAGTCGTCGAGGTAGGCAGGGTCCACCCCCTCGCGTCCTGTGAGCTGCTTCTTCAGGGCGGCGGTGAAGACTTCCCGTGAACCGTCGGCGATGAGGGCGAGTGCCTGGCGGTAGGCGCCGTCCTCCCCGTCGTACCAGTACGTGCTGGTCGACTGCCCGTTGCCGGCCCCACTGCCGTCCAGGGTGGTGAGCCGGACTCCGAGCACGTCACCCGAGGCGACCAGGAACCGGTGGCTGACATTGAGCTCACCGCCCGCAGGCGAGCCGCTGCCGCACCTGCTGGAGCGGAAGGAGGCCAGGAGCCGGTCGACGTCCTTCTTCATCGCGGCCGTCATCGCCTCCGCTCCGGGCACATCCGGGTAGCTGATGGCGAACGGGCAGGAACTTTGTTCACTGCTGTCGTTGACGATCTCCAGACCCTTGATCCTCGACGGGTCGACCGTCCTGGAGGCGGACGGTCCGGCCGGCACCGGCTCGGGGGAGGGGGACGGGGTTCCGGACCCCTTGGCGCAGGCCGCGGTCAGGGCGAGCGAACCGAGCAGGAGAAGCGCCTTGGGGACGAGGGCGTGAGAGCGCATGCGGAGCACCTGGGAGAGAGGACGTGCCGGGCGTCGCGGAACGGACGCCGGTCGGCCGCCCTGCGCAGGAAGTGCGCGGACGGCCGTTGCGCTCTCGATGTTCCAGGTCAGGGCCGTTTTTCAGCGACCCTCGGTGTCGCTCTGAACAATCCTCCGCTTCCGATCATGGCTCCCTCAGCGCTGAGCGGGACACACCTCCCGGTACGGGGCGTCCGGCACGTACGTATGCCACTGGGCCCGGGTGAGCCCGCCGCCCGCTCGCTCGCAGACGGTGCGGACGGCCTGGTCCGGAGCGATGGGCAGACCCTGGAGTGGCACGTCCGGGGCGGAGGCGTAGACCATGCCTCCGTCGCGGGCGAAGGAGAGGGAGTCGATCCCGTCACCGGAGGTCGGCAGATCGCTGCCGAGCCGCTGCCGGCTGTCGGTGTCCCACAGCCGCAGCGTGCCGGCCCTCCCGCCCACGGCGAGGGTGTGGCCGTCGGCGGAGAAGGCGAGCGCGGTGACGGGCTCGGGCTCGCCCCGGGAGACCGTGTCGGCGGTGCCGGCCAGCACGCCCGTGCGACGCCGGACGTCGCCGTCCCAGAGGGTGACGCGCCCGGTCTTGTCGCCGACGGCCAGCCGCTTGCTGTCGGGACTGAAGGCGAGCGCGGTGACCTCCCGGCCGTCGGCCAAGGCGCGCCCGGTGACCTTGCCGGACGCCGGGTTGGCGTACTCGTCGTCGTAGCCGACCAGCAGCCGCCCGTCCGGCCGGAGAGCCAGGGCCGTCTCGGACACGCCGTGCAGGATCCGTGACCTGCGGCCGCGTGCGGTGTCCCACACCTCGGCCCCGCCTTCGCGCAGGGCCAGCAGAGTCCGCCCCCCGGGACCCGCAGCGAGACCGGCCAGGGGACGGTCGGCGGCGCCGGAGGTGTCGAAGGACGTGCGCACCCTGTGCGCCGGCACGTCCCACAGGGTGAACCGCAGCCGCAGGGAGCCCTGCGACGAGGTGGTGTCGGCGACGACGAGCGACCGGCCGTCCGGACTGAAGGACAGCAACGGGCTTGTTGTGCTGTCCGGCGAGGGCAGGGGGCCGAGGGTGGCCCGGCCGAGCACCTTGTCCGAGCTGGTGGAGCGCAACTCGAACCGGTAGCCGCCGCCGGACCGGGCGACGGTGGCCAGTGATGTGCCGTCGGGACTCAGGGCGGTCGCATCGGCCTCGGTGGCCTGCCATGGAGCGCGGAGGCGGTCGGTGAGGTCGTAGCTGTGCACCGTGGCGCCGTCCAGGTAGCGCAGGGCGCGTTGCTTGCCCGGATCCCAGGTCAGGCCCCTTACTTCAGCGCCGGACAACGGCCGCTGGTAGGTCAGGGTGCCCCCGTTGCCCAGTCGCCACACGGCGATCTCCTGGTCGTCGGCCGTGGCCAGGAACCGCCCGTCTGGGGAGAGGGCGAGCTGCGTGAACCCGGAGATCCCACCACTTTGGAAGTCGGCGGCGGTGCGCCCGCTGCCCACGTCCCAGACTGCGCTGGCCGTACCGTAGACGCCGGCCAGGCGCCGGCCGTTCGCGCTGAACCGCAGGAGGCGGGATCCGCTGTCCGCGCCCGTGCCGGTGCCGCAGACGGCGGGGTCGGCCTTGTCCCAGTCTCCCGTCAGCCGCCGGTGCCGGACGGTGTCCCACACCTGCGGCGGGGCCCCGGCCGGGCACAGCGCCAGCAGCCGACCGTCCGGGCTGACGGCCGTCATGGACAGACCCTCCGGGGCCCCGGCCGAGAAAGCGGTTCTCGCGCCGTCGGTCCGCTGCACGCGCACGGTGCCTCCTTCGCCCGCTGGGCCGGTGACGTACGTGCTTCCGTCGTCCGAGGTGCCCACCAGCATGGCGTCGCCCAGTTCGGCAGCGGGCTTCCCGGCGGCGAGGTCCCACAGCACCTCACCGTCCGGCCCGGTGAGATCGAGGAAACGGGAATCGGCACCGGCGGCCGTCACCTCCATACCGCTGGGCAGGTGGTAGGTCGCGGTGATCCGGTGGTCGGCGACGCTCCACACACTCACCCTGCTGTCCACCACGCTGACGAGACTCCGGCCGCGGTCGGTGAGGAAGCGCCGGACATCTCTTCCCGTCTGCGGGTCGGTGAAGGCGTCCCGTTCCGGCTGGGCCAGCGCCGCCAGCAGCGCGGAGCGCGACTCGGTCAGCGGAGCGAGCTTCCACGCCGCGACGCCGAGCAGGGCGGCGGTGCGCGGGTCGCTGGAACGCAGGCTGTCGGCGATCGTGGACAGGCGGCGAGCGGCGGCCTTCGCGGACTCCTGCGCGCTCGCCCGGTCGCGCTGCCAGGCAAGCAGGCCGGCCGCCAGCGCGCACACGAGGAAAACCGACAGACCCACCGTGAGCGCGCGCGTTCGACGGGCGGTGCGTGCCCCGGCGTCCCGCTCGGCGTCCCGGGCCTCCAGGGAAGCGGTGAGAAACGCCCGCTCCAGCATGGCCAGGTCGTCGTCCTCGCCCCTCCGCCCGGCCCCCGCCCCCTTGCCGGCGAACAGTTCCTCGGCCCGGGCCAGCCGGGTACCCCGGTACAAGGCGCCGGGATCGCGGTCCAGCCCGTCCCAGGCGCGAGCGGCCTCGCCGAGCAGTCGCTGCGCGTGCAGCCGCTCCCGGCTCTCCTCGATCCAGCCCGCCAGCCGGGGCCAGCTCGTAATCAGCGCCTCGTGGGCCAGCTCGACGGTGTCGCCGTCAAGGGTGATCAGACGGGCGGCGGCAAGACGTTCCAGTACGTCCTGCGCGTCCGCTCCGGTCAGCTCGGCGCGGGATGCCGGGCGGCGCGTGTCGGGGGCGCCCGCTGGGAGGGCCGGACCTTGCTCGAAAGCGCAGCCGCCGGGTGCGATCAGCCGCAGCAGGATCCAGCGGGCGTTCCGGGCCTGACGCACGGTCAGGCCGCCGTACACCTCTTCAGCAGTGGCCGCGATCGCCCCGCGGACGCCACCCGTCTCCTCGTACGCGGCCAGCGTCAGCGTGCGGCCCCGGCGACGGCGCCACGTCTCCAGCAGGGCGTGCGAGAGCATCGGCAGCGCGCCCGGCCGGTCGCCGACCTCCTCGATGATCCGCGCGGTCAGGGCCCGCTCCACGTTGAGCCCCGCCGCGGCGGCCGGGCCTGTGACGACCTCCCGCAGCTCGTCCCCGTTCATCGGGCCGACCAGCAGGTTCGCGTGACTGACGGCCTCCGCCAGCTCCCGGTGTTCGGCACAGTGGCCGTAGAAGTCGCCGCGCACCGCGACCACCACCCGCAGGCGGCTCTCCGGCTCCCGCGCGCCGAGCAGCAGGTCCAGGAAGCGGTCCCGCTCCTCGCGGTCGTGGCAGAGGGTGAACAGCTCCTCGAACTGGTCGACGATCACCCAGGTGTCCAGCTCAGCGTCCTGGGGAACGAGCGCCGGCCCGTGCGTGTGGGCGGGCCGCTCGCCAGGGGTGAGGACCCGGATCACCGCCGGTCGGCCGGTGCCCTCGCTTTCCCGCAGCTGCGGGACGAGGCCGGCCCGCAGCAGCGAGGACTTGCCGGTGCCGGAGGGCCCGAACACCGCCGCGAACCGGTGCGCGCGCGCCAGGTGCAGGAGGTCGCGAGCCAGTGCGTCCCTGCCGAAGAACAGGTCGCTGTCGGCCGGTTCGAAGCGGGCCAGCCCCCGGTACGGAGCCCGCTCGTCGGCCGCGGGAGCGCGGAGCTCGGCGTCCGCCTCCCGCCAGCGGGCCTCCCACTCGTCCGGGTCGCCGTCGAGCGCCTCCACGTACGCGCGGACCACCACCGGTGTCGGCAACTGGTCACCGGCCGCGGCCTGCGACAGCGCGGTCGTGGAGTAGCCCGCCCGCTCGGCCATCTCCCGGTACGGCGGCTTCCCGGCCTTCTCTCTCAGCAGGCGCAGGTCGTGTGCGAGGCGCTGGACCGGACCGGCACTGGGGTCGACTGGTTTTTCTCGTCGGCCCACTTGGTGGCACCTTTCAACCATCGAACAAGAAACGGTGCTCAACCTACGTTTTCACCTGTCGGGAGGCAATCCCGGCCCCAGCCGATGAGGCGGGGACCGCCTCGGGATCAGGGCATCAGCTCGATGGCGTCGTACGACACCCCGGGGCTGAGGTAGGCGGTGCCGCCGGAGCCGCTGACGATGTCGATCGTCAGCTCCTGGTAGGCGTCGGCGGACTTGGTCCAGGCGCTGGCCGGGATGGCGTAGCTGTACGTGTGGTTGTTGCCGCGGTAGGAGCCGACGGTCAGCGAGCGGGTCGTGGGTTCCTTGGCGGGCTGGGGGACGGCCGAGAGCCAGTTGTTGACCCTGATCCGGGGGCGGCCGTTCGCGAAGGCGGTGGTGATGCCGATGTTGAGCGTGTGGCCGGAGGCCAACTGCTGCTGCGTCAGCCTGAAGCGGATCTTCAGTTTGTTGTTGATGTCCGCCCACTGGTAGCAGGGGAAGTCCGCCGGGGACGAGGAGCCCACCGTGTGGACGCCGGTGGTCCAGGGCCTGGCCCTTGCGTCGGAGGGGTGCATGGCGGTCATCAGGGAGGCGTTCCTGAAGCCGCCGGGGGTGCCGGTCCAGTCGCCGATGCGCCAGATCGCGGGGTTCCGGCTCGGATCGGCGCTGATCTTCAGGGTGTGCAGGGCCGTCGTCTTCCCGGCCGTGGCGGTGACCGCGGTGGTGTGGACGGCGAGTTCGTCCTTGTACACGGTGAGCGTGTAGGTGCCCGGGAGCATGTACGGGGAGAGGAAGTGCCCGGTGGCCGCGTCGGTCTTGGCCCAGTACTGGGCGGCGGCGTTCGCGAAGCCCACGGTGTAGGCGTGGCCGTCGCTCCGGCCGCTGATGCCCACGCCGGCGGCCCGCCCGCGGTCGGCGCGGCCGACCCAGCCGACCAGGCCCAGAGCGTCGGCCCAGGAGGTGTCGATGGCGTCGTGGGAGAGGGAGCGGGCGGGTGCGCCGCCGTCGGTGAAGGCGAGGACGTAGGGGCCTTGGAGGCCGAAGCGCATCGGCTCGGTCTGGTTCTCGCCGTAGTAGAGGATCTCGTACAGCCCGGCGCCGTCCTCGTAGCGGTGGCGCATGAGCGAGCGGTAGAAAGGGCCGCCGGAGGCCTTCTCGTGGTTGCTGCGCACCATCCACATACCGGTCTTGCCGTCGCTCCAGCCGACGTGGTCGTAGTCGATGACGCGCTGGCCGGAGTAGTGCTTGGAGCGGGTGGTGCCGTTGGGCTTGCGGCGGATGTCCTGGGCCTCGATGAGGGTGTCGGTGCGGGCGTCCCAGGTGTCGGGGTTGTTGTTGGGGAACAGGCCGGGCCTGACGCGGACGATGTAGCGGGTGGCGGTAATGGAGGCGTCCGCCTTGTTCGTCCACATGTAGACGTTGTTCTCGCCCCGGCGGGCGGCGTAGTAGTGGTGCATCGTGCCGTGCACGATGGTGACCAGGATCGTGTCGCCGGTCTTGCGGATGCTCACGGACGAGGCGCCGAGCCCTGTCTCGACATGGGAGTTGCGGTTGCCGTACCCCTGGTACTCGGTGTCCTTGTGGACCAGGGAGGTCAGGTCGCCGTTGCGGTGGTCGACCTTGAAGACCAGGTCGGCACCGGTGGTGATGACGTAGGCCCGTCCGTCGTCGCGATACCCGAAGGCACTGGGCGCCGCGTCGGCGGTGGACAGGAGAGGCCCGGCGACGGCGGCACCCCCGCCGAGGACAAGCCCGCCGGCGGCGGTTCTGAGCAGGACATCGCGGCGGGTCAGACGTCGGCGACCGTGTGCGGCCATGGTGGTTCCGTTCGTGAGCAAGAGACTGACGGGCTGTGGTGTGCGCGGCGGTGGCGGCCGGACCGGGCCACCACCGCCGGGGTGCTTTCCGGTTACCGGACGGTGCGGTAGGCGGTGCGGACCGTACCGGTGTAGGTGTTGCCGGCGATGTCGGCGAGGTCCGCCCTGAAGGAGACGGTGCCGGGCCGCTTCGGGTTGGTAAGGGCCAGGTAAGGCCTGCCGCTCGCCACGCTGTGCACGGTGACCGGCTTCCACGTGCGTCCGCCGTCGTACGACACCTTCACGGCCAGCGACTTCAGGTGCCCCTTGGCCGCCGCCGGGCCCTGCAGGGACAGCGGGACGGTGATCCGGGCGCCCGCCTTCGCGCTGCCGGTCAGGCTCAGCTTCGGGTGGAAACGGACCACGGACAGCGGCCAGGCGGCCACCTGGGTCTCGGGCGTGTTCGCCGAGGTGAAGGTCCACACGCCTGCCACGTGGTCACTGATCTTGTAGCCCTTGCTGCGGTCGGCGGTGATGGACAACTTGAAGCGCGCTGTCCCGGCCGGCAGGTTGGAGTAGGTGTTCGGGCAGGTGTCCTCGGTGAAGTCGCCTACGACCTTGCTGCCGGAGGTGAGCCGCGTGTGGACGCTGGTCTGCACGGAGTACGAGAAGTTGCCGGGCCCGTCCGAGAACATGGGCACGCACAGCGCGTAGTACCGGCCGACCCGCAGACCGCCCACGACCGTCGTCGGTGTCACGATCGGGCCGTGGACACCGCCGTCCAGAGTGACCCGGTACGTATGGTCCTGTGCGAAGCGGCGCGAGGTGGCGAAGGCGGTCACGCCCTCTCCGTCCGTACCGTTCTGCGTCCGGGCGCCGAGGATCCAGCGCACACCGTGGTCGGTCGACAGGTACTGCACGATCTTGGCGGTCGGCGCCGAACGCAGCGGCCCTTCGAGGGTGGACGTGGCCTGGTCGAGCGTCGGCCAGCCCGGCGTGGTCCACGCGTTGTTCTGTGCGGTGTTCGCCCGGGCCAGGGCCGTGGCGACGGAGGTGTTCACCCTGGCCATGCCCCGGGTGGAGGCGAAGGTACGGGTGAGGCCGTCGAAGAAACCGCCGGTGCGCGTGGTCACCAGGTTGTACGCGGGGGAGGTCGCGGTGCGCTGCCAGATGCCGCCGGCCTGGGCGATGAAGGAGCCCACGGGGGCGTTCGGGCCGATCTGGCCGAGGAAGGTGTCCTTGGCGTCGAGGTCGGTGCCGATGGCGAGGTCGTAGGCCGGTTTGGTTCCGCGGGCGGCGAAGACGACCTGGCCGGCGCGCAGGGTGGCCCGGGGGTCCGGAGCAGTCACCTTCACGGGTTTGGCCTTGCGCCCGTCGAGGGCGACGGTGGTGTCGTGGTCGAGCACGAGATGGGGAGCGACCAACTGGGCGGACTGCCCTGCCGGGCTGATGGTCGTCGCGCTGATCACGTAGCGCCCTCGGGGCAGCCGCAGGGTGACCGTGCCGCGCTGCGCCTTGCCGTCGTCGTAGGGCGTGAACTGTTTGCCGGTTTCCAGCCCCGCCACGGTGACGTCCGGCTCGTTGTCGCGCTTGCCGTCCCGGCGGGTGGTGACCAGGGTCAGCGTGTGTGTCTCGACCTCGCGGTCCACCACCAGGGCGGTGCGCACGCTCTGCCCGTCACCGCTCGCGGTGACAGCGCCGGAGTAGGCGCCGTCGGCGCTGCCGAGCCGGGTGTCGGCCGTGACCGTCGCCCGCGCGGTGCCGCCGGCCGGGACGGTCAGCCGGGCGGGGGAGACGCCGACCATGCCGGTGGGCGCCGTCTCGCCGTCAGGGCCGGTCGCGGTGGCGTCCAGATCAAGGGTGACCGGCCGGGAGCCGTCGTTGCGGTAGGTGACGGTCCTGGTGACGGGGGTGTCGTCGTTGTGCGGCCAGGGGTTCGGGGTGCCGAAGTCGACGGAGGACGGCTCGCTGCCGACGGTGGCGTCGATCGCCCGGGTCAGGTCGGCCCGGCCGACACCGACGTCGTACGCGGTCACGCCGCCCAGCGTCTTCGCCGAGGCGGTGAGGGCGGACTTGAGCTGCTCGCCCGTCCAGTCGGGGTGCTCCTGGGCCAGGATGGCGGCAGCGCCGGCGGCGTGCGGGGTGGCCATCGAGGTGCCGGACATCGACACGTAGCCGGGCGCCTCGTCATTGCCCTCGATGCCGTGGGCGGCCTTCGCGGCGATGATGTCGACGCCGGGCGCGGCGATGTCCGGCTTGAGGCGGCCGTCGGCGGTGGGACCGCGGCTGGACCAGGAGGCGATCTTGTCGTCGCGGTCGACGGCGGCCACCGTCAGAGCCGCCGCGGCTGACCCAGGAGTGCCGATCGTGGAGTCCGACGGGCCGGAGTTGCCGGCGGCGATCACGAACAAGGTGTGGGAGGAGGCCGACAGGTCGTTCACGGCCTTCTCCAGAGGGTCGACGTCCACGGTGTCGGGCGAGCCGAGACTCATGTTGACGACCTTGGCGCCCTGCGCCACAGCCCACTGCATACCGGCGATGATGGTCGAGTCGTCGCCGAAACCCGTGTCGTCCAGGACCTTGCCGACGAGCAACTCCGCTCCGGGAGCCACGCCCTCGTACTTCCCGCCGCTCTTCACGCCGGAGCCCACGATGGTGGAGGCCACGTGGGTGCCATGGCCCTGCCTGTCGTCGGCGGAGTCGGAGCCGGTGAAGTTCTTGGCCTTGAGGATCCTGCCCTTCAGGTCCGGGTGGGTGGCGTCGATGCCGGTGTCCAGGACGGCGACCTTGACGCCCTTGCCGCTATAGCCCGCCTTCCAGGCCGTCGGGGCCCCGATTTGCGCGACCCCTCCGTGCGGGTCGGGAGCGACGGTGTCCTGGGCGCTGATCCTGACCCGGCCGTCCAGCCACACCCGGTCGATACCGGGGGCGGTGGTCACGGCGGCGCGGCCGCCGACGGAGTCGGTCAGCGCCCGCCACACCTTGCCCGCGTCCGGCTTGTCGGCGGCCAGCGCGTCGCCGTGGATGGCCGGCAGCCGGTGCGTGACATCCGCCTCGGCGGCGAAGAGGGATTCCTTGGCCCCCTTCTGCACACGACTGGAGCCGTTGTAGGAGACGATCAGCGGCACCTGCTTGCGGTGCGCGTCGTCGTAGCCGTCCTTGACCAACTGAGTGACGTCGAACAGCCGGCGGTCCAGCCGGCCGCTGCCCAGCAGCCTCGTCGCGTCCAGCGGAACGACGTAGGTGTGCCCGGCGAAGCGCCGTACCGAGTAGCCGATGCCGCTACGGCCCTGGCCCGGCCGCACCTCGACCACCCGGCCGGTGCGGTCCAGGCCGACGGTGTCACCGGTCAGCAGTGTCACGCGCGCGGCCGGCTTGGGCAGGCCGCCCGGGGACACGGTGGGCACGTCTGCCGGTCTGACCGGTGCGGCGGAGGTGACCGTAGCCGTGGCGGTGAGGCCGGCCAGGGCGAGCGCGGCGGCGATGCCGAATGCCGTTGCGCCGTGTCCGCGCGGTCTGCTTCTCGTCCGCTGGTGCTTGCGCTGCAAAGGAAAGTCCCTTACCCGTGGTCGGTGCGTGGTCCGTACGACGCCGCGTACGCGAGTGGAAGGGCCGATGGCGAGGGCGTGTCACCAGCCGGCACCGACTCTGCAAGGCCGGGGAGTTGATAAGTAGGCCCTGACCAGCACTAAAAAATGCGGAGCGTCAACGCCCCCGACCGGTGCGAGCGACGGGCACCGGCCTGCCAGGCCTGGTGTAGATGCACGGGGGCGGCTGTGTCCTTGAAGCCCGGACTTCCGCCACGCCGACCTGCTGCGACCAGGTCGGCGTGGCGGTTGTCCCGGGCCCGAAGTGCCTGCCGAGGAACCCAGCGTGACCACTGGCATCGACTACCTCTACCTCGGCCTGGTCGACAACGCGCACTCCGACCACCTCGGACGGAAGATCAACTACGCGGCGCTGGCCGATCCGCCCGCCGATGCCGTCGAACTGACCGACACCGCCGCCGAGGGCTGAGCCGATGGCAGAGCCCCTGGCCACAGGCGGCTGGGCGGTGGCCCTGAAAGAGCTGCACAGCTTCTTCGAAGCCTGCGGCGACGACGTGGACGAGGCGCTGGCCGCCCACTTCGGTTTCGACACCGCCAACGACCGGATCACCGCCGGGCTGGAGCTGGCCACCGAACACCTCCAGTCCTCACCTGCGAACTGACCGGTGAATCAACGTGATTGAGAAACTGCGGGCCCACTATGGGTTCGAGCGCGTGCCGTTCGGCCGCAACCTCGCGCCGGGCATGCTGCACCGGCACGACTCCCACAACCAGGACGTCGCCCGCATCTCCTGGTACATCGCCGAACGCTCCATCGGCGTGGTCAGCGGCGATGTCGGCGCCGGCAAGACCGTCTCCGTCCGCACCTGCCTGGACGCCCTCGACCCCTCGAAATACAGCGTCGTCGACATCCCCAACCCGATGATCGGGGTCCGCATCCAGGAAGCGATCGTGAACACCTTCGGCCAGATCCCCTCCCACCTGGGCTCCCGGCTGACCGTCCAGACCGGCAGGGTCCTGCTGGCCGAACGCGAGGAACGCGGACGCAGCCCCGTCCTCGTTGTTCGACGAGGCTCATCTGATGTCCTACGAACAGCTGAAATCCATCCGCATGCTCACCAACCAGGGCATGGACCAGGACTCCCCGCTGTCCTGCCTGCTGTCGGCCGGCCCACCCTCGGACGCACCATGAAACTCGCTGTCCTGGCCGCCCTGGAACAGCGCGCTGCCCTGCGCTACACGATGCCGGGCATGACTCCACCGAAACCACCAGCTACGTCGCCCACCACCTGAAGATCGCCGGGCGTCCGGACCAGCTGTTCACCGAGGACGCACTCACACTGATCCACACGACCTCGCGCGGCTACCCCGGAGCGGTCAACAACCTTTCCTTGCTGGCCCTCGTCGCCGCGTTCGCCACCGGCAAAAACCTGGTCGACGAGGCCGCCGCCCGCGCGTCCGTGAGTGAGGTGGTCGGCGACTGAGAACTCGCCCCGTCTGGCCGGGAGATGGTAGCCGGGCTTGCGGATCGACCACCGGGTTTGCAGGCTTCGCTTCCTACCAGCAGGAAGGAATGTCAACCATGATCCTCCCGAAGGTCAGGGACCCTCGCTTCGTGACGATCCGCCGTGGTGGGACCCTCACTGATTCGGATCACCATCTCCTCGCCCTTTGGGCGGCAGCTTGCGCGGAGCACGTCCTTGACCTCTTCGAGTCGGCTCAGCCTGAGGACCCACGGCCGCGCCAGGCGATCGAGCATGCCCGCGCCTGGGTGCGTGGCGAGGTCAAGATGATGCAGGCACGCGCGGCGGGCGGCCATGCAATGGGCGCGGCTCGAGACCTGCGCGGCGCAGCACGGCATGCCGCCTACGCCGCCGGCCAGGCCGCAGTCGTCGCACACGTCGCCGCGCACGAACTCGGTGCGGCCGCCTATGCGATCAAGGCCGCACGCGCTGCCGCACCAAAAGACGAGAGTGAGCCCGCAGGACGGCTCGAGTGCCAGTGGCAGCGCGACCAGCTCCCGGAGGCGATTCGCGAGCTTGTACTTGACGACCAGCGATTGCGCAACGACATCTGCTGGTCGGTGTTCGACTGCTGAGCGCGCATCGGGCGCCAGCACCGTCCACACGAAACTGATCGCCGCCAGCGCCGCTCGGTCGCCGAGCTATCGCAGCTGCGAGGTTGGTTGCTGATCCACCGGCACCTTGCGGAAGAAGACGACACCTCACCGACGACGGCCCCGCCGGAACACCCATCGGCGGGGCCTCGCCGTCAGAGTCCGTCGGCATCGTGAACGCCGCCTTCGTCGGCATTTTCAACGCCGCGCAACACAGCGACCTGCACCCGGGGCTCACCACGGTCCGCGTCCCCTACGAGGAACTGGGCCGCCGCGCCGTCCGCACCGCCCTCGACCGCACCCCGGACGACCCGGACGAGCACCTGCTGCTGGGCACGCATGCCGTCGTGCGGAACTCGGCGGCGCTGACGCCAACTCACCCCTGAACCACCGGACACCACTGCCCCGACCGAGGCCGGGCGTACGCACATCCGCGTCCGGGTCTCCCGCCACCGGACACAGCTCCTGGGCCGCTCCCAACAGCGTGCCGGGACCATTGAGAAGCCGAAGTGACGCACGGTGAAATTGAGCCAAAGCGAGTTTCCGGTGCGCAATTCCTTGACCCCTTCGCCCTCAGCAATGGAGATTCTCTATCCACAGGGGGTCCACAGAAGAACTTGGGCCCCGTGTGCCCGATTCCGGGGCAAGGCATTGGACCGATGCCTCCTTTCCGCACAACCAGGAGTCGGATCGATCCCCGGAGGCGGGAATCACCGCTTCCGCATTTTGATCGAGGGGGAACAGTGAAGAAAATCAGCTCGGTTCTCATAGCAGTCGCCTGCGCGGCGACCGGCGTACTGGCCGCCGGTCCGGCGTCGGCCGCCGAGGCGAAGGCGGGTTCGGTGACGGGTGGCGCCGTCGCCACCCTGGGACAGAAGAAGATCAACCTCAAGCGCGACGGCTGGGGCGCCGCACAGAGCTGCGTGGTGTACTCCAAGACCTCGGTGCGCTGCTTCAAGACCCACGCGGAGGCGGACAAGGCCCTGGGCTACAACCGGGCCGCCGACCCCCTGCTGCGTAGCGCCGGGGTGAACGCCAGGGCGCTGCCGGCGTGCGCGGACAACTGGACGTGCCTGTACGAGCACATCAACGGTGGGGGACGCCGACTGATCTTCAGCGACTACTACTGGCACAACCTCAACGAGTACGACTTCAGCGACAAGACGTCGTCCTGGCGCAACAGGCAGTCGGATTCGTGGGCGTGGCTCGCCAGGGACGAGGGCGGCAGAGGCGGCCAGATTTCCATCAGCACCGACGCCTACAGTTCCAACCTCGGTGCCTACAACGACTGGGCCAGCTCGGTGTGCGCCTGACCGTACAGAGCCATTCCATAAACCCAGGGCCGCCGAGCTGCAGCTCGGCGGCCCTGGGCCGTTTCCCGGCTTTCTCTTGGCTAGGTGTACTCGGCCGCCACGTTGGTGACACATGGCCGTCGGTAGTTGATCAAGGGGGACCTCCGGGCGTAGTGGAGATAGCACACTTGCTGGCCGTCTGCCGGTTGAGGCGGACCTTGGTTGTAGGGGACGCCTATGTCCTCGGCGTACGACTCCAGAGTCTCCCGCACTCCGAGCAGTTCCTCACCGGCAGCCGGTAACGAGCCGCCGTGCGGCCGCATCGGCTCGATCTCCAAAGCATGGTCACCGATTTTTAACTGGATCTTCGTATCGACCTCGACGAGCTTCCGGTCCTCGGCGATGATTTCCTCGTACCGCGCTCGGGAGACGCTCCCGACCTTCGTGCTCGTGGGCATGGAGCCCACCACCCCTCAGCACGGGACGCCGGCACTCCCTCCGCCGGCGACAAGTCCCGGCCTCTGCCCGCAGCATCCTGCCGCACAAGACCATGGCAACCCACAGCAAACGCTGTTGCGTACAAGCAGTTTCAGAGATGGTTCTCAGGACCGCCGTCGGGCAAGGACGAGCTCAAGGCAGGTCAGAAATGCTGGTGCCCGAGGGAAGCCGCAGCCCAGAGGGCGTCACCTGCAGGCCGAATTTCGGGGGGTGCCTGAGGTCGGCTACCTGGGACAAGTCGACGGTGCCACCGCTGAAGTGAGCGGGCGGTACCGTGCGATAAATGGAAGAGAGGTGGCGTTCACCGAAGTTTACGGCGCTGCCGGTAAAGGTCGCGCCGGTGAAGTCGACGATGCCGTCGGAGAACTCAGCTCCCTCGAAAGAGACTTCGCCCGCTGTGAAGGCAGCGTCCCGGAAGGTCACGCGACCACCGGTGAAGCGGGCATGGTCGAAGGTGACCCAGCCGCCGCTGAAGGTGGCACGGTTGAAGCGGACGGTGCCGCTGCGGAATTCGGCGAGCCGGAAATAGACGTGGCTGTCCTCGGCGAAGTTGGCCTCATCGAAGATGATCTGTTCCGTTCCGTCGCCAGCGAAGAGGGCCTTGACGAACAGGATGTCACCGCCGGTGAAGCGGGCGCCACGGAAGTCAGCTTCAACAAGGACGGCGCCCGTGAAGTCGAGATCGTGGCCCTGCCAGGATGCGGGCGCACCGTCGCGCAGGTGGGCGGCAATAAGCCTCAGGACAGTTACGCGCACCTCTCGCTCGCGCTGCCACGACGCCAGCGCCTGATCGTCGGTCGGCGGATCGGGAGCATGCGGCATTCTCAGGTAGCCGCACAGTACGTCGATGCACATCTGGCGTTCCTGCGGCCATTCATCGGCGAGCCGTGCCATGGCATAGGCGCCTGCCATGCGTACAGCTGGCTGGTCTGTCCCGAGTTGTTCGGCGGCGGCGCCGAACCGTTCGATCAGCGCCTTGTCATACTCGCGGAGATCGGTCGCTTCACTCAGATGCTGGCGCCGATAGGCGACCACGAGCGCCACGACCCCGCCGACACCCGCAACAACAGCCAGTGCGATCTTGATGGCGTCATATGTATCACCGGGCCTTAGCGGTCCAGACACCTGAACCTGGGGCGCCCCGAGCATCAGCCACAGTAGTCCCAAGACGGTGATCACTGCGGCTACGGCCAGCACCAGTACGACAGCGATATGCAGGCCCAATGGCCAGCGCATGGCACCGCGCGGCGTCAGGTTCGAATTTCGCTCAGCCGCGGTCAAGCTCGATCCTCCGGCAAGACGGCCCCATCGGCCATCACGGAGCCGACCGCACGTTCATAGAGGCAAGTAGACAACCTCATCATGCCCTCCCCTGGTCCTGCTGCTGAACCAGCGTGGCGTACCTACAGCACGCGCACCAGATGGCTGGCACCGCCGGACAGACCGCTGAGGGCCATCCCCCTCCAGCGGCGATCTTGGGATCGAAATCAGGCTCTTACGTTGTTCCTGTGGTTGATTCCGGTCACTCGTAGGATCGGAAGGCCAGGCCCAGGAGTGCTGGGTGTGGCTGCGTGTCTCCAGCCCAGTGGTGGCTTCAAACGATTGGCCGCCCGGCATCCCGCGACGACCCGACCACTCATTGGGATGCGCGGCAAAGACCGCTTGGCAAGGACACGCTGGCGAGGTCGTCTGCTGCGAAGATAAGGGACGACTTCGGAGGCGGCCGTGCCCCAACTGTGGGCTGGTATGGATGCAGGCAAGGCCGAGCACCACTGCCTGATGCTCGGTGCTGATGGCACGCGGAAGCTGTCGCAACGTGTGGTCAACGACGAGGTGAAGGCCCGGTGGCAGCCGTAGATCCGGGCCAAAGCCCGGCAGAAGGCAGCGACCACCGGCGGCATCGTCGTCGACACCCGCGTCCGCCTCGGCTACACCGCCCCGATCGGGTCGACGGAAAACAGACCCTGCTGTGCACGTACCTGTCCGCCGTCCTCCTGGTCGGCCTGGCCCTCAACGCCACCCTCGGCTGGTCCTGGGCCGACCCGATCGCCGCCCTCGTGATCCCCGCCATCGCAGTCAAGGAAGGCCGCGACGCCTGGCAGGGCAAGGGCTGCTGCGCACCGTCCACAGCCGCGATGGCGCCGACGACCAGCGCCGAGGCCGATGCCTGCGGCTGCCGACCGGGCTGCGACTGCTGCTGAACGAACCGGGAGCCGGACTTGCAACCGGTACCCAGGTACAGGTTTACCGTCGGAGACGTACCTGCCCATACCGGGCGCGAGGACACGACGACGGGAGTGCTCACCATGACAACCTGGGTACCGCAGTCCTGCACGCTGCCCACCACCGAGCAGCCGCTGCGGGTCGCGGAATTCGATGCGCTGTTCGCCAAGCGGCTGGCCGATGCGTCCCGGCCCGAGAGGCTGCGGCTGGAGCTGGTGCTCACCGGCGGTGAGGGCGTGGAGGAGTCGGTGCGCGACCTGGTGGCCCGCGAGAGCGGCTGCTGCTCGTTCTTCACCTTCACCGTTCGCCCCGGCCCGGAGCACATCAATCTGTACGTCGAGGTCGACGGCACGCACGAGGCCGTGCTGGACGCCCTCCAGGAACGGGCCACCGACGTCGCCCGCCGGGATGTGCCATGAACGGCAGCCCTCTGCGCAGCGGGCAGGTCGCGGACGCGGCCGGAGTGGACCTCCAGACCCCGCGCTACTACGAGCGGCGCGGCCTGCTCGCCGAACCCGACCGCAGCCCCGGCGGCCACCGGCTCTACAGCGAGGACGCGGTCACCGCATTGCGAGTGATCAAGGCCGCCCAGCGGCTCGGGTTCACGCTGGAGGAGGTCGCCGAGCTGCTGGAGGCCGGCAGCCACCGCCGCGGCCGCCCCGTGCCGGGACTCCAGGAGCGCGCCGCGGCCAAGCTCGCCGAGGTCGACGCAAAGATCGCCGACCTGACCACGATCCGCGCCGCCCTGGTCACCGCCGTCGACGCCGGGTGTGACGACCTGACCGCGTGCGCGTCGATGGCCGGCTGCCCCATTCCCATCCCCTTCACCGACCTCGCCGAGGAGAACCGCCATGCCGGACCCTGCTGCTGACCCCCGCCACCAACGCGCGCCGAAGGCGCTCGGGGGCCTTGCCGCGCTGGCCTGTGTGGCGTGCTGCGCGCTGCCCGTCCTGATCGCGGCGGGCGTCGTCGGCGCCGGCGCCGGAGCCGTGGTGGGCTGGCT
>NZ_LRTR01000801.1 GCF_001550375.1 Streptomyces europaeiscabiei
TACTCGGCGCCCACACCGCCCGGCTGCTCGCCCGCAACGGCGCGGAGCACCTGGTGCTGACCAGCCGGCACGGCGCCGAAGCACCCGGCGCGGCGGAGCTGGAGCGCGAACTCACCGGCCTCGGCTGCCGGGTCACCATCGCCGCCTGCGACGTCGCCGACCGGGAGGCACTGCGCCGCCTCGTCGAACAGGCCGAGTCCGACGGGCCCGCCATCCGCACGGTCGTGCACACCGCGGGTGTCGGCATGCTCGCCCCCCTCGCCGACACCGACCTCGACTTCTTCGCCGAGGGTGCCCGCGCCAAGCTGCTCGGGGCGGCCAACCTCGACGAGATCTTCGACCACGACCGGCTGGACGCTTTCGTCCTGTACTCATCCGTCGCCGGTACCTGGGGCAGCGGCGACCACGGCGCCTACTCCGCGTCCAACGCCTACGTCGACGCCCTCGCCGAGCACCGCAGAGCCCGAGGCCTGACCGGTACGTCCCTGGCGTGGGGCATCTGGAGCCCCGAAGGCGGCGGCATGGCCGTCAACGTCGTACGCGAGCAACTGCGCTGGCGCGGCATCCCCTTCATGGACGCCGAACTCGCCGTCGCCGGCCTCCAGCAGGCGCTCGACCACGACGAGACCTTCCTCGCCGTCGCCGACATCGACTGGGAGCGCTTCGTCCCCGTCTTCACCGCGGCGCACCCCCGGCCGCTGCTGCACGAGGTCCCCGAGGTCGCCGAGGCGATGAAGGCCGACGAGGCCGTCCTCGACCGGGCCGCAGACCGCCGCGGCGGACTGCGCGCCGAACTCGCCGCCCTGTCGGCCGCCGAACGCGACCGTGCCCTGGCCGACGTGGTGCGCGGCCAGGTCGCCGCCGTCCTCGGCCACAGCGACAGCAACGACATCCCGCCCACCCGGGCATTCCGCGAACTCGGCTTCGACTCCCTCACCGCGGTCGAACTGCGCAACCGGCTCAACGAGGCGACCGGACTGGCCCTGCCCGCCACCATCGTCTTCGACCACCCCAACATCCGCGACCTCGTACGCCACCTGCGCGGACAGCTCGTCGACGACTCCGCCGACGAGCAGGCAGCCGTACTCCCGGCCATCGCGGCGGGCCGACCGGCGCACGAGGACGAGCCGATCGCGATCGTCTCCATGGGCTGTCGCTTCCCCGGCGGAGCGCACTCGCCCGACGACTTCTGGCGGCTCGTCCTGGACGAGACCGACGCCATATCGTCGCTCCCCACAGACCGAGGCTGGGACCTCGACGCGCTCTACGACCCCGATCCCGACCGGGCTGGCACCAGCTATGTCCGCGAGGGCGGGTTCCTGCACGACGCGGCCGAGTTCGACGCCGGGTTCTTCGGTATCTCGCCGCGTGAGGCGACCGCGATGGACCCGCAGCAACGCCTCCTCCTGGAGACCACCTGGGAGACTCTGGAACGGGCCGGCATCGCGCCCGACAGCCTGCACGGCAGTGACACCGGAGTCTTCCTCGGCGTCTCCCACCAGGGCTACGGTGCGACCGGCGACGTACCGGACGGCCTCGAAGGCCATCTGATCACCGGCACCGTCACCAGCATCGCCTCCGGCCGCATCTCCTACACGCTCGGCCTGGAAGGCCCCGCCGTGACCATGGACACCGGCTGCTCCTCCGCACTCGTCGCCATGCACCTGGCCATGCGCTCCCTGCGGTCCGGGGAGTGCTCCCTCGCCCTGACCGGCGGCGCCGCCGTCATGGGTGAGCCGATCGGACTGGTCGGCTTCAGCCGCCAGCGTGGTCTCGCGATGGACGGCCGCTGCAAGGCGTTCGGCGCGGGTGCCGACGGCATGGGCATGGCCGAGGGTGTGGGTGTGCTGCTGCTGGAGCGGCTGTCGGACGCGCGGGCCAACGGCCACCAGGTGTTGGCGGTGGTGCGTGGTTCGGCGATCAACCAGGACGGTGCCTCCAACGGTCTCACCGCCCCCAACGGCCGCTCCCAGCAGCGGGTGATTCGGGCGGCGTTGGCTGATGCGGGGTTGTCGGCGGCGGATGTGGATGTGGTGGAGGCGCACGGTACGGGGACGAAGCTGGGTGACCCGATCGAGGCGCAGGCGTTGCTGGCGACGTATGGGCAGGAGCGGGTCGGGGACCGGCCGCTGTGGCTGGGGTCGGTGAAGTCCAACATCGGTCACACACAGGCCGCTTCGGGTATGGCCGGTGTCATCAAGATGGTCCAGGCGATGCGACACGGCACCCTGCCCAAGTCCCTGCACGCGGCCGAGGTCTCCCCGATCGTCGACTGGCCCGCCGGTCAGGTCGAGGTCCTCACCGAGGCCCGTCCATGGGAGCGGGACGACCGGCGCCGCGCCGGCGTCTCCTCCTTCGGCGTGAGCGGCACCAACGCCCACATCATCCTCGAAGAGGACGGTCCGCTCCCCGTGGAGGAGCCGGCGCGGACCGCCGGTGACCGCTCGGGCGCGCCTGCTCCCTGGCTGGTCTCCGCCCGCTCGGAGAAAGCCCTGCGCGCCCAGGCCGCGCAGTTGCTGACCCACCTGGAGAGCACGGGCGACGACCTGGTCGACATCGCCCACTCGCTGCTGACCGGCCGTGCCGCGCTGGAGGAGCGGGCCGTCGTCGTCGGCTCCGACCGCGAGAGCCTCGCCGCCTCGCTGCGCGCCCTGGCGGCCGGAACCGCCGACACGAGCCTGACCCGAGGCACCGCGCAGCGCGTCGGTGACGCCGTCGACACGGTGTTCGTGTTTCCGGGGCAGGGGTCGCAGTGGGTGGGGATGGCGGTGGGGTTGTTGGATTCCTCGCCGGTGTTCGCGG
>NZ_LRTR01000802.1 GCF_001550375.1 Streptomyces europaeiscabiei
GGTTCTTCCACCGCCGCCAACGGCAGCCACACATCGTCCGCGGCTACTTCGGCGGCCCACACGTCCGCTACACCCTCGAATAGAACCGATTGAGTTTCGGATCAATACGCAGGGTCGCGATGACGGCGGGTCCATTACCGGTCCGGGCCTGGTGCGCGTCTTCACGGAAAGTCACGTCGCGTACGTGATGGAGCCGGTTCTCGATGTGCCAGTGCCAGCGGATCCAGGTCTGCAGATCGCGGGGCAGGGCTTGGCCGGCCGACAGTGACACGGTCAGGTACGCAGTCGAGTGGCTGCGGCTCGGGCTCACGCGCGTCGCAGCAGCAGGACCACCCCGGGCCGGAGCACCCGCGACGACAGCAGGTACTCGCAGGCCAGCCGGAACAGCAGCTTCGGGGAGTCGTGCTCCATCGCCCGGGCGAACAGGAACTCGTCGAGGTCCTTCCATTCGGCGGTGTCCATCGATCGCCAGCCGGCGTAACCGGCCACCTCGCGCAGGTGATCCGTACGGGTCTGTTCCCGCTCGCCGTACCCGCGCAGCTCACCCATCGCGATCCCGAGTCGCTGCGACAACCGGCCCACCACGGCGTCCGGGGCCAACGCCACCTCATCGGGCACGAACCCGAGCCACGGCAGCGTGCACGACTGAACCGCCACACCCAGCACGTTGCGGCCAGTACGGAACTGACGCACGAACGCCTCGTCCGCACCGGTCAACGTGAAGTACCGGATCAGCTCCGCCCGGTTGATCTCCGGGGAACCCCGAAGCCGCGCCAGTTCCTCCGCCGAGAACACATCCTGAGTCGCCACGAACCCACCGCCTGAGCATCGACCGTCACCAAACGGACGGCACGCTAGGGCTCGCAACAGAGCTTGATCAACCCTCAGTTCTTACCGTTGCTTTTGGTCTGGAAACTACGGACAGGCCTACGGAGGCGACGCCTCACGGCGCCGGTGCTGGACGTGGTGGCCGGGATCGGGCCTCCCCGCAGCCGCCAGCCTCTCGACCGCCGGGCGGAGAAGACCTCCCGGCGGCACGGGGAACACCGCCGGGACGGTTCGCGCTCCCTCGCTACACTCGCTCACAGCGGCCTTTCTCGATGAGCCCACCGCGTCGCGGTTAGCCCACCAGGGCTCGCACGCTGGTCCTCCCGGGCCGCTCCCGCAACGAGCGGAATCAGCCGTACTCAGCGGATCAGGAACCGGCACGGACCGATCACTGCGAGACTCGGCCCGACAAAGCAGTCGCACCGAACGGGGACGTGTAGCTGTGGCAAAGGCGAAGAACCGACGTCGTGCTCACCGTGGGTCCGGACGGCCTGACGGGCCATCCGGACCACATTCTGATTCACCAGGCGGTGGCCAGCGTGGCAGCATCGTGCGAAGTCCCGGTCTTCGGTTCGTACCTTCTCCCGGCCGACATCGCCCAGGGTCGTGATCTCCTGGCCAAGATCCTTCCTGGAGAACCCGTGGGATCGGGACGTATGGCGGGCAGCGATGAACCATCGGCGACCCCACTGGCGGCGCCTGCCCGCGTGTCCGAAGCCAGGCGCGCGGCACTCGATGAGTATGCGAACGGACTGGGCACCTTGGCGCTGACGGAACTCGTCCCTGCTTCGCTTGCCGGTGGTGACAGGTAGCGCGCCGCATTGGTGACAACCACCATGCTTTGTCCTACTGAAGCCGCAGGCCAGCGGATGCCGGTGGTGACAACTATCGTGCTTCGGCTCAGCCAGTGGAAGACGTTGTGCCGCTGCCGCTGCCGCTGCCGCTGCCGGTTCCAGGCCCAGCGGAGTTTGGGGATGTGGCCGGTGCGGTTCTGGCTCGGCCGAGTCGGTCCTGTCCGGTCAGGCCGGTCAAACGGGCCAGCTCGCCGGGGCGACGCGCGAGCGGTGGGAGCGGTGGGAGAGGCACAGGACGAAGCCCGTCAGGGATTCGCCCTCCAGCGGGTCGGGCTGCGGCCGACCGGCCGCAGCCCGATGCTCGTGGTCGTGTCAGTCACCTGCGGCTGACCGGTTACCGCGGTCGTCCACGACCGCGTTTCGTCCGCGCCCGCGGCGTGGCTTGGGCTGGGCGGGCGGTGCCGTCTGCGGAAGGTCGGGGACCTCGCGTCCCGGGGGCGAGATCGTCGAGGCTGCCCAGGTGGATCGTGGCCCACGCGAGCAGGCCGGGCGTGAGGCGCTCTTCGCCTGTGGTGATCGCGTCGGTGCAGCCGTCCTTCATCAGGTGCCGCAGCAGGACGACGACGCCGCAAACCCGTTCGATGAGGTACTCGGGCATCTCGCCGGTGGTCAGCAAGCCCGCGAGGAGCGCAGGAGCCTGAGTTGGTCCTCAACGCCGGCCAGGTGGCCGAGGAAGGCGGTGATCCCGGCGGGGGTGGAGTGGTCGAACGGATCGAGGTCGACCATGTCGAACCGGCGGCCGCACTGGTCACCTGTTCACGCGCCGCCCCGTGTGCCTCATGCAGGCGTTTCGCAGACGGAGTACCAGGTGACGTCGAGGGGGACGGGGAAGTTGTTCGTCACACTGGTGGTCCAGCCGTTGGCTGCGGCATTGGGGTACGACTGGCCGATCACCGTCGCTGTAGTGCCCGACTGTGCGCCGCCCGAGACGGGCTCCAGCCCGTCCGGGCATACCGGAGTACGAGTGAGGCCGCCGCCCACGTCAATGCCTTCGGTCAAGGTGACGACCTCGCGTGTACCCGCCGAACCGGTCGGGCCTGTGGCGCCGGTAGCACCTGTGGTTCCGGCACTGCCGGTCGGCCCGGTTGCACCCGTGGGTCCGTCGATTCCGGTCGGCCCGGTTGCACCCGTGGGTCCGTCGATTCCGGCCGGTCCGGTCGATCCCGTGGGTCCGTCGATTCCGGCCGGTCCGGTCGATCCCGTGGGTCCTGCGATTCCGGCCGGTCCGGTCGGCCCCGTGGGTCCTGCGGGTCCGGCCGGACCCGCAGGACCGGTCGGGACTCCACCGTAGCCCCAGTCGGGTTCCGGGCCTGCCTGGCTTACCGAAGCCTCCGGCTGGGGCGCAGCGGTAGCCAGCGCAGGGCTGCTGAAGCCCACCATCACGAGCACCAGCGATGCCATCGCGCCGCCGGCAGTCCATCTCCCCCTTCTGGGGAGCGGACCGAGCGTCGACCTGTGCCCGCGATCAGGGTTCATGCTTGCTCCTTGAGGAACCTAAGGACATGCGCTTCCGGAACGATCTCCGTTCCCTTTGCGGCATCGACCCGCAGATCATCGGACTTGAGAGCCATGCGGCCAGATCAACCTATTGGCGTATCGGCGGTCCGCATCGTCCGGTCATTGCAGGGCGACGGTCTCAGGATGAGTCTTCGTAGCGGGTGGCAATCGTGGCCGCGCGGTTGTGCAGGGCGGTGCGCAGCGATCGTGGGGCCAGCGCTTCCGCGTCCGTACTGAGTTGCCACAGCGCCCATTCGGCGTGTCGTGAGTCCTGGAAGGTCACCTCCAGCCGCAGCCAGCCGTCTGCGTCGGGTTCTTCTGCGCGTACGGTCAGCGCGGCGTCCAGCAGATCCTCCCGCCGCGCCGGATTCACCCGTACCAGCACGGTGATGTGGTCGCCGCCGGAAAGGAACCGCGCGGAGCGTTCCCGCCAGATCCGGTCCAGATCGACCCGGTTGGGCCGCTGTGCCGTTTCGAGGAGTGCCTCGGCGGCCAACACCCGCGACAGCCGGTAGGTGCGGTCAGCGCCGGATCTCGTGGCCAGCAAGTAGCCCCGCTCGCGTACGGTGACCAGGCCGATCGGGTCCACCGTGCGCCACTGTGGTGTCTGGCCCGTGGCCGCGTAGTGGATGCGTAGCCTGTGTCCGGCGAGCACCGCGCGCCGGACCTCGACCATGGTGGTGTCGGCTACCTCCTCGGTGACCAGCCGCCGTGAGAGCAGGTCGGTTTCCGGGTCGACGAGAAAGCGCTGGACCGCGTCGCTCGCGGTGGCCCGGTGGATTTCGGGCAGCGCGTCGACGACCTTCCGCATGGCCGATGCGAGTGCCGAGCCGAGGCCGAACACCTGCTCGCCGCGCGCCGATCCGGCGGTCAGCAACGCAAGGGCCTCGTCGTGGTTCAGACCGGTCAGCTCGGTCCGGAAGCCGGGCGACAGAGCGAAACCGCCGTGCCGGCCGCGTTCGGCGTAGACCGGGACGCCGGCCGCGGACAGCGCCTCGATGTCGCGTAGCACGGTGCGGGTGGATACCTCCAGCTCCCGGGCCAGCGTGTCCGCTGTCAGCCGACCGCGCTGACGCAGCAGCAGCACCAGCGAGACCAACCGGTCAGCACGCATACGAGAACTTTATCGAAATACATGACTGAGGGTGTCGTGATTCGTTGCGAGGCTCGCTACCACGACGTCGAAGCCGGCGGCTACGGAGCCGATTGGCCGTACGTACTCCCCATGAATCGAATGGAGCTGACGTGGCAATGGAACGGACGGCGGTCAACCCGGTCACGTGGTCGGTGGAGATGGGATTCAACCAGGGTGAGGTCGTCTCCGGGCACACCCGGACCCTGTACATCTCCGGGCAGACCGCGATGAGCGGCGACGGCAAGCCTCAGCATGACGGCGACATGGCGGCGCAGTTGGCGCTGAGCATCGACAACCTGGAGGCCGTGCTTGGCGAGGCCGGTATGTCTGTCGCGAACCTCGTCCGGCTCAACGTCTACACGACCGACACCGATCTGCTTTTCCAGCACTACGGCGTGCTGGCGGCGAGGTTGGGCGTCGTCGGGGTCGCGCCGACCACCACGATGCTTGAGGTGACACGGCTGGCGATCCCCGGCCAGATGGTCGAGCTCGAGGGGACCGCAGTCGCGTGATGCGACCCCACCGCCCCTGCTACCGGTGCCGGTTGAAGGGGCACCGGTAGCAGGTCGATGGGCGATTTCCGGTGTTCGGGAGGGTGACGATCGGCATCTCTGGCAGCGACGGCGAGTCCCTGCCGCGACTGCGGCACGCAGACGGCCGCCTGCTGCTCGATGTACGTCAGTGGCGCGGTGTCGGTGGACCCGACTACACCTGGCGAACTCACTCTCGAGCTCGCCCCAACCACCGAGCCACGTCGGCCGCCGTACGACGGGGACGATGGCGAGGGGGACCGTCCGAGATCCTCGACCGCCCCGACCTCACGCCGGTGGTGCCGACGCAGTGAGTGGTGAGGTCTCAGCGCTGCCCTGTGCCGTGCGCGACCCAGAGGCTGCCGTCGCTCGTTGATAGCCCAGCGATCTGCTGTGCGGAAGGCGCTCGATCGCGTCACGATCGAGCGCCTTCGCCCGTGGTGATGGACGAGTCGGATGCCAGGCTGCACGGATAGGGCAGCACTACCGCACTCCTCCTCCTCCGCAGAGTTCCGGCTATTTGCGGCCGGGATCGTGCGGTGGTCGACTGAGCGGTGTCACAACCCCTTGTCCGCCGACTCTCGAACACCGAGGTGGATCAGGCGCTGCATTCGGGCCACGGTGAGCCGACCGCCGATGGGTCTGTGCTGAGCCGTTCCTCACATCCTCCCGGCCGACTCCATAATGGTCCTGGTCCGCACGGATGGTGTGTACAGTGGGAGCAACGACGCGGGGTGGAGCAGCTCGGTAGCTCGCTGGGCTCATAACCCAGAGGTCGCAGGTTCAAATCCTGTCCCCGCTACGAACGGAAGGGCCCGGGTGACCGGGCCCTTTCTGCATGAAGGGTGATGTCCGATCCGCGGGCTCGGGGCCAGAAAGTGTCTGCCGAGCCGGGCTTCGCGGGCTCGGCCAGTCGGGTCAGGATGGATCCGCCTCTGTCCTTCCCCACCTCCGGACCGCTCACTCGGTGTCAGGGGGAGGAGCTGCCGGTCAGCCATGAGGCCGTCCGGCAGGACGCGCACCGCCGAAGCAAGTACACCGCGCTGCTTCGACCGTCGAGCGCCCCGCGCTTCGCCCGCTGTGAGCCCGTCCACTCCGAGTCCGCCCGCCGTCTCGTCTCCCGCCTCCGCGCCGGATTCGGCGGGGACACGGGGGAGAGGGCCGCGCGCCTCGTCGACGACGCCTTGCCATGCACTGCTGCGCGACACAACCGAACTGGACCTGCGAGCAACGCGGTTGGCCCCCGCCGGGCGACCGGCAGGGGCCAACCGCGTCCTCCGCCCGTCTACTTGGTGGTGCGGTAGGCGCGGTGGATGGTCTGGGTCAGGGTGTTGCCGTCGCTGTCGGTGAGGGTGACGCGAAGCGAGACCGGGCCGGGCTTGGCGGGGCTGCGCAGCTTGAGCAGCTTGCCGTTCACGGCGGTGGTCTTCTTCCAGGTCCTGCCGTCGTCGTAGGAGACGGTGAAGGCCAGCTTGCGCAGCGTGGCGACCTTGGTGGCCGCGCCCTGGAGGCTGAAGGGCACGGTGAGGGTCGTACCGGCCTTTGCGGTACTGGCCGTCGACAGGCTGGGCGTGTAGCGGACGACGGTCAGCGGGAGCCGCTCGGGGGTGTCACCGGAGACGTGGGCCGAGGCGAAGGTCCAGGTGGCGGTCGTACGGGTGCTGACCGCGGACTGTGCCGGGGCGCGGGAGACGTCCACCGCGAGCTTGTAGGTGCGCTTGCCTTCGGGAAGCGTGTACGAGTCGCCGTCCAGCGGGGCGTTCATGGCGAAGATCTTCTTGCCGTCGGCGTGGAGCGAGCTCCTGGCCTTGGTGTGGTCGGAGGTACCCACGTTGCCGACGCCGTCGGAGAACAGCGGCAGGTACGCCGTGAAGGTGTCGCCGACGCGTACCGCTTCGGGCCGGTCGAGGACGGCCGAGAGGGGGCCCGAGGGGAGGGCCGGGCCGAAGACGCCGATGTTGAAGCGCTGGGTGTGGTCCTTGCCCGCCGCGTACGCCCTGGGGATGCCGGCCTGCGTGCTCTCCCACGTCGGCTCGCCCTCGGCGTCGGGGGCGCCGTACTGGCTGGCCTGGTAGAACCACTTGATTCCGTTGGGCAGCACGTAGTCGGTGCCGGTCAGCGGCAGACGGCCCGCGGTCGAGTGCTGGTTGTAGAAGCCGCCGTGCGTCAGCGGTGCGGCGGCGATGGTCGTGGTCTTGCCCTTGACGGGCGTACCGACGATGACCTTGACCTTGGTGAGCTGGGCGCGCTTGACGTTCTTGGTGAAGCCGGACAGGTCACCCGTACGGTTCCAGGCCAGCCGGTAGTTGACGGACTTGTGGGTCCAGATGCCGTGGTACATCGCGGACACCTCGGCGGCCGGCGCCGGGGCACCGAGCTGTCCGACGCGGATGCTGCCGAAGGAGCGGGCGTCGTACACAGAGGTGTACGGCTTGTTGTTGACGTCGATGTGGAAGAAGAACATCGCGCCCGCGGGCTTGGCCGCGCCGTCCGGCACAGTGATCTTGACGGGCTTCGTCTTCCGGGCGTCCATGACCAGGGTCGTGTCCTTGGTCAGCGCGAACTTCGGGTGCAGCAGCACGGACCCTCCGGTGCTGACGGTGCGGAGCACGCCTTCCAGGGCGTAACGCCCCTTCGGCAGACGGATGGTGACCTCGCCGTCCTTCTCGTCGGAGGCCTCCGTCCAGACGTCGTTGTCCAGGCCGTAGATACTCGTCAAGGCGTCGCGGAGGGCCTTGCCCTTGAGGTCGAGGTGCTTGATGGTCAGGTCGTACGACTCGACCTCGCGGACCACGCCCAGGGAGGTGCGCGCGGTCGTCGTGCCGTCGGCGGTGGTGGCGGTCAGCGAGCCTCCGAAGCTGCCTTCGGCCGTTCCCACGCGGGTGTCGGTGGTCACGGTGGCGGTCGCCTCACCGCCCGCCGGGACGGTGAGCCGCTGCGGGGAGACCGTGAACAGGCCCTCGGCCGCGGGCTTTCCGTCGTTGCCGTAGGCCTCGGTGGCCAGATCGAGGGTGACCGGCTCGGTGCCCGCGTTGCGGTAGGTGACGTCCTTGGCGACCGGCCGGTCGTCGGTGTGGGGGTACGCCTGTGTCCCGAAGCCCAACGCGGTCGGACTGCTGGTGAGCTGCTGGGCGATCGCCCTGGCGACGTCCGCCCGGCCGGTGCCCTGGATGTACGCGGACGTCGCGGCGGTCGGCTTCGCGGAGGCGGTGAGGGCGGCCTTGATCTGCGGGCCCGTCCAGTCCGGGTGCTGCTGCGCCAGGATCGCCGCGGCGCCCGCCACGTGCGGGGTCGCCATCGACGTACCGCTCATGGAGACATAGCCGTCGGCGGCGGGGTCACCCATGTCGCCTTCGGCGGCCTTGGCGGCGACGATGTCCACGCCCGGGGCGGTGACATCGGGCTTGAGAAAGCCGTCGGCTGTGGGGCCGCGGCTGGAGAACTCGGCGATGGCGTCCTTGCGGTCGACCGCGCCGACGGTGAGCGCGGCGGCCGCGCTGCCGGGGGTGCCGATGGTGCCCTCTCCCGGGCCCTCGTTGCCGGCGGCTATGACGAACAGGGTGCCGGAACGGGCCGACAGGTCGTTGACGGCCTGCTCGACGGGGTCGATGCCGGGGGTGTCGGTGCCGCCCAGGCTCATGTTGACGACCTTGGCGCCCTGCGCGACGGCCCACTGCATGCCGGCGATGACGCCGGAGTCGTCGCCCTCGCCGGAGTCGTTGAGCACCTTGCCGACCACGAGCCGGGCGCCGGGCGCGACGCCCGCGTACTTCGCGCCCGTGGGGGACGCGGCCCCGGAGCCCGCGATCGTCGAGGCCACGTGCGTGCCGTGGCCCGCACGGTCGACGGTGTCCGCGGCGGTGGAGAAGTTCTTCGCCTCGTCGATCCGGTCCTTGAGGTCCGGGTGCGTGGCGTCGACGCCGGTGTCGAGGACGGCGACCTTGACGCCCTTGCCGTCGTATCCCGCCGCGTGTGCCGCGGGCACGCCGATCTGCGGCACGCTCCTGTCCAGGGTCGCCCTGACCTTGCCGTCCAGCCAGATCTTTTTGACCTTCGCGGAGCCGGTCGCGCTGGTGAGGGTCTCCCACAGCGCGGAGCCCTCGGACTTACGGGCGCGTACGGCGTCACCGTTGATGCTCGGCAGATCCCGCCGGACAGTCGCGCCCGCGCCGCGGAACGTGCTCGCCGACAGGGACGTGCCCTTGTCGTAGGTGACGATCAGGGGCAGGTCGGAGCGGTGGGCGTCGTCGTAGCGCGAACTCACCAGTCGCGTCACGTCGAACAGCCGCCGGTCGGCGGTCCCGTTCGCGATCAGCGGTTCGGCGTCGCGCGGCAGGACGTACGCGTGGCCCGCGGCCTGCTGGACGCGGAAGGCCATCCCCTCGCGGCCCTCGGCGGCCACCACACCGGTGACCTTGCCCTTGGCGTCGAGGGTCACTTTGTCGCCGGTGACGAGGGTGACGGTCCTCGCGGGGGCGCCGACCGGAGGCCACGACCGGGCGGCCTCGGCACGGTCGGACGTGCTCATCAGCAGCCCGGCACCGAGCGCCGCCGCCAGGGCGGCCGCCAACGGGACGGTGGTGACCACGCGTTTCCTGCGCTTGTGTGACTTCAACTTAGGCCTTTCGGCATGGTTCATGGCGATTTACTCGCCGGCTCGGGGCAGTATCAGGGCGCGGCCGAGCGACACTGTGGCCGCTCGGCCGCGTAGGGGGCGGAAGACCGCCAGGAAGATCGGGTCGGACGAGGCGCCTGGCCGGACGGTCAGACGAGGCGCTTGCGACCCCAGAGGATGACGAACGCCGCAATGCCGGCGGTCAGGGCCAGCAGGATCAAGGCGCCGAGCCACTGCATGGACGACATCTGGGAGATCGGGATGTAGTCGACCGACCAGCCGACGACCTGTGCCTTGTCCAGGCAGGCGTCGCGGGCCTTCTCCGTTCCCTCGGCGCAACTGCCCCAGCCGATGAGGTCACCCGAGGCCGTGAGGTAGAACTCGTCCAGCTGGTGGGCGCCGTCGGGCACGTTCGGCATGGAGTTGTCCCCGACACCGTTGTGGCTGGTGACCGTGACGACGTTCCCGAGGGACAGCCGGAAGTACGACCAGACCATCTGCACGGCGACGGCGAAGCCCAGGGTGACGACCATGGACAGCAGGGTTCGCCGCAGCAGCATGCCGATCGCCACGCCACCGACGACGGTGAGCAGGGCGAGGGCCACGGGCACGGGTCCACTGCTGTCGAAGGCGGCGCCCTCGGCCCAGTTCAGGGCGTACGACGACGACTTGACGGGCGACCACCACCAAGTGAAGGCGGCGGAGAGCGCAGTGGTGCACACCACGACCACGAGCGCGGTCGCACCGAGCTTGGTGGCGAGCCAGCGAACGCGGCTGGCGGACTGCGCGTTGACCAGCTTGGCGGTGCCGCTCTCCAGGTCGCCGGCGAGCAGGGGCGCACCGAGAAAGACACCGATCACGATGGGCAGGAACCCGAGCAGCTGAGCGGCCAGGTTGAGCGGCTTCTGGTCGAATTTCTCCTCCCAGCCGGACTTGAGGTCGGGATAGCCGTATCCGTCGAGGTACGTGATCATCTGCTGACGCTGGTAGACGAGCACCGCCAAGGTGACCGCGCTGGCGGCCAGCAGCGTCCAGTAGGCGGCGCGGTGCTGACGCCAGACTAGCCAGTTCATGCCGCTGAGCCGGAGGCCACGACCACGGCCGGCTTCGGCGGTGGCGGAGTCGTATGAGGTGCTGTCGCTGGTGGTCATCGTGCTCATGCCGCCACCGCCTGCGGGCCGACGTAGGAGCTGGGACTGATCAGAGGTGGGGCTTCAGGCGAGCGCAGATAGGCGAGCAGGAGTTCCTCCAGGTTGGGGGTGCTCGCCTCCCAGGGGCCGGTGACCGGCCCGTCGGGGCGTACCAGTGAGGTGAACTGCCGTCCGCTGGTCCGGGTTTCTACCACGGTGTGGTATGCCAGCTCCGGGGGCGTCCGCCCGTCCACGTGGGCCCCGGTCAGTACGGCGTGGGCGGAGCGCAGTTCGTCGACCTCACCGGCCAGGCGCAGTCCACCGCCCGCGATGACCAGCAGGTAGTCGCAGGTGTTCTCCAGCTCGGCGAGCATGTGCGTGGACATCAGCACGGTGGTGCCGCGCTCGGTGGCCTCGGCCAGCAGCGTGCCCATCAACTCGTGGCGCACCAGCGGGTCGAGGTCCGACATCGGCTCGTCGAGGAGCAGCAGGTCGGGACGCTTGCCGAAGGAGACGGCGAAGGCCACCCTGGTGCGCTGGCCGCCGGAGAGTGTGCCGATCTTCGCGTCGAAGGGCACGTTGCCCGCGCGGACGATGTTCTCGGCGGCCCGCTGGTCCCAGCCAGGGTTGAGTTCGCGGCCCATGCGCAGGGTCTCGGCGACGGTGAACCGCCGGAAAAGGGGCTTCTCCTGGGCGAGGAACGCGATACGCCGAGTGGCCTCCGCCGACTCCGGGGCCGCGCCGAACACGCGCAGGGTGCCGGTGGTCGGCTCCAGCAGGTTGGCGGCGATGGCCATCAGCGTGGTCTTGCCGGCCCCGTTGGGTCCCACCAGACCGCAGATGCGCCCGGCCGGCAGCCGGAAGGAGCAGTCCCGCAGCGCCCAGCCCCGGCGGTACTTCCGGCCGACCCCGCGGGCTTCTATCGCGGCGGTGTCCGCCGGCCCCCCGTAACCCGTCTCGTAGCTCATCATGCGTGTCCCCTTGTTCCTGTTGTTCCTGTTGTTGCTGTTGTTCCTGTTGTTGCTGTTCGCTCGTGCTCGGCGGCAGGCCCGGTCCCGGCGTACCGCTCCTCCATCACCGACGCGACCAGAGCGGCCACGTCGTCCTGCTCAAGACCCGCTTCGCGGGCCCGGTCCATCCAGTCCACCAACTCGCCGCGCAGCGGCGAATCCGCGCCCGCCTGGGGACGAGCAAGCGACTGACGTACGAAGGTCCCCAGTCCCGGCCGTGCTTCGACCAGGCCCTCCCGCTCCAGTTCGCGGTACGCCTTGAGCGTGGTGTTGGGGTTGACCGCGGAGGCCTGGGCGACCGCCTTGGCCGTGGGCAACTGATCTCCGGGCCCCAGTACGCCGAGCCTCAGCGCCTGCTTGGTCTGCTGAACGATCTGCTGATAGGCGGCGACCCCGCTCCGCCTGTCGATGCGGAACTCCAACCCCTTCACCACCATTTCACTAGTCGACTAGTGAAATGATGATGGAGCACGGATCGCGAACCTGTCAAAGCCCACAGGTCGGGGCGCCGGTGACGCGGCAGGACGCGTGGCCCGTGGCGGAGCGGCACCGTAGGACCGGCCGCGTTCTCGGCAGCAATGCATGGAGCGCCTACGCGCGCAGTCGGGGTGGCTGTCAGGCGTGCAGGGGGTGTCAGGTCGGCAGGGGTGAGTGGGATGCCTGACTGTGCAGGCTCTGCCCGTGGTTCACATGGAGTAGGGCTTCGCTTGCCGTGTCTGGGAAGGGGTCGGTCTCTATGTCCGGCGCTCCCTTCACTTGTGTCGTCTTGACAATCGCGAATGTGCTCAACCGGCAGGGAGGGGCTTCGGTCGCACCTGACGTGGACGGCATCTGTTGGCTGGCGCCCGAGCTGCCACGGGCGGGGCCGGTTCGACCGCTGAGGGGCGCAGGCGCAGGCGCGGGCGCCCGGCGCTGTGGGCAGGCCCTGTGTCTTCCACGGGCAGCCGCAGCCGCAGCCGCAGTGATCCGCTCATGGCTCCGCCCGTGACTCGCCGGACGGGACCGAGTCCCACCGGCTCCTGTGGAGGGGTGCCCCGGAATCCTTGACGAGACGGTGCGTATCGTCTAGCTTTTTGTTCGTCGGTCGGCAGATGGTCTTCCCTCTGCTCGCCACACGATCCTGTTCGCCCAGCAAAGGACTGCTCTTGCGCTGTGCTTCCGTCGACACCACCGTCACCGCTTCTCCTCGCACCACGTCACAGATCGCTCTCGCCGAAGTGACCAAGCGCTACGGCGACTGCATGGTGCTGGACCGTGTGTCTCTCACTGTCCGGCCGGGCGAGAAGGTCGGGATCGTCGGGGACAACGGCTCTGGCAAGTCCACACTCCTACGGCTGCTGGCAGGACAGGAGCCTGTCGACAACGGCAGTCTGACCGTCATGGCGCCGGGCGGGATCGGCCACCTTCGCCAGACGCTCGATCTACCCGGCTCGGCGCGCGTCGGCGATGCCGTGGATCACGTACTGGGCGAACTGCGCGACCTGGAGCACCGTATTCGTGTCACCGAGGCCACACTGGGCACGGCCGGGACTGCGGAGTTCGACCGCTACGCCGCACTGGTGGCCGAGTTCGATGCGCGGGGCGGGCACGGAGCGGATCGCCGGGTCGAGATGTGCCTGCGCCGGCTCGGAGAGCACGCGCCACTGGACCGGGAGCGCGTGCTGCGTACCCTTTCCGGCGGGCAGCGCTCCCGGCTCGCGCTCGCCGCGACCCTGGCACTGGCCCCGGAACTGCTGCTGCTCGACGAGCCGACCAACGATCTGGACGACGAGGCCGTGGTCTGGCTCGAAGGGCACCTGCACCGTCACCGGGGCACGGTCATCGTGGCCACGCACGATCGGGCGTTCCTGGAACGCGTCACCGAGACCATCCTGGAAGTGGACCACGAGCAGCGCACGGTACGGCGCTTCGGCAATGGATACGCCGGCTTTCTCGCCGCCAAGGCGGCGGCCCGAGCCCGGTGGGTGTGGGATCACGAGCAATGGCGCGATGAGGTCGCCCGACAGGAGCACCTCGCCGACTCCGGCATCGGGCTGCTGGCCGAGATCCCCCGCAAGGGGCCGTGGGCCTTCAGCGGAGCCGGGGCCTTTCGAGCGCGCTCGCGGACACACGGCGCACAAAGCCGCATCCGGAACGCACGGGAGCGGTTGCAACGGCTCACGGAGTTCCCCGTGCCGCCACCCCCGCAGCCACTACGATTCACAGGCCGCGTCGAAAGCACGCCGACCGCCGAGGGAACGCCAACGGCAGCGCACCTGGAAAACGTTCTGGTCAAAGGGCGGTTGTCCGTTCCGTCCCTGCAACTCGCCCCTGGTGACCGACTCCTCGTCACCGGTCCCAACGGCGTCGGCAAAAGCACTCTGCTCCAGCTGTTGGCAGGGGAACTGACACCTGACACCGGTATCGTGCGCCGACCGCACCGGGTCGGATTCCTACGTCAGCAAAGTGCGCCCGACGACGCGTTCGACGCCCGAACGCTGCTCGCGGCATTCGCAGCCGACAGGGCGGGGCAGCCCGACGAACATGCCGACGCGCTCATCGCGCTCGGCCTGTTCCACGCCGCCGACCTCGCTGTTCCGGTACGGAACCTGTCCGTCGGGCAGCGACGCAAGCTCGAACTGGCCCGGCTGGTGACGGCCGGCCCGCTCGATCTGCTACTGCTCGACGAGCCGACGAACCACCTGGCCCCCGCCCTGATGGAGGAGATCGAGGCAGCCCTGGCCCACTACACCGGCACGCTGGTCGTGGTGACGCACGACCGGCTCCTGCGCGAACGCTTCCACGGGCCCCGCCTGGAACTACCCCTGGCCACTGAGGAGAAGCGCCAGAACTGACGACCTCGAACACCGTGAGCCGCCCACCGTCCGCGCCGAACGGCCACTCAAGGGCGGGACATACGCGACCTGCCGGGGAGTTCGCCCGATGCGGCCGAGATCCTGCCGACGAGCGGCTCCATTCCGGCCGACGGATCTCTCCCGGCGCACCACCACACGGCCGTTGATCCGCCGGCCGTGCCAGTGAGCAGAATTGTTGCCGTAGGTAGCACACGACTGCGTCCTTGAGTGGACAGATTCGGAGGCGGCGTTCGACCTCCCCAGGCTTCCCGCCGCCTCCTCGTCCACGTCCGGCGCCTACCCGCCAAGGCCCATCCCATGCCGGCAGAAGCGTTACGTGACCCCTCGGTGCCCATGCCCATGCCCATGCCCATGCCCATGCCCACGGTCACGGTCACGTCCGTGCCACGGTCATGTCCACGGCCACGGCCACGGCGCCGGCTCTGCCGGGGCGACGATGTCGCCCGAGGTGTGCAGCCCCGATGCTGCGGACAGTCCGGTGTGAGGCAGGGGTGACTGAGGGCAGTCCGTCAGATGCCCCGAGCAGTGGATAAGAAACAGATAAATTTTCGGTGTGTGCAGAGATCAGGTCGGGGCACACGGCGGGACGGAGGTTGATAACTATGGTTCCCCTGCTACTGGTTCTGCTGCTCGCCCTGATTCTCTTCGGCGCCGGGTTCGCCCTCAAGGCCCTGTGGTGGATCGCCGTGATCGTCCTGGTGATCTGGCTGGTCGGATTCCTCGCCCGCTCCACCGGGCCAGGCGGGAAGCGAGGCCGCTGGTATCGCTGGTAGGACGCGCCCAGAACGCGCGGGACATGAGGGGCGCACCGATCACCGGTGCGCCCCCACCCATGTCCGCATGTCTCTCACGTCCTGTACACACGACTGGTCGTATCGCCAGGACTCTCCGCGGGTACGCGCCCGGTCAGGCCCGAGGTCGATTCCTGTGCCGGAAAGGGAACCCTGGCACCTCCAACGGGAACCGGCCTCGGGCCCTACGCATTCGCGTCGGCCAGAGCCTCGTCGGAGGACCCAGGCCGTGGTTCAGCGGGGCCCCCGCCTCCGGAGTCTTCTCCGCGAACGCCTTCGCGGCCGCCTCCGCGTTCAGGTCCAGACCACATCGCCCGCCTCTGCCGACAGCCCACGGGGCATCACACTAGGCTGAGGTCATGCCACCGTGCCTGGACGTCTACGTGTGGGTTCCGCAGCGCACACCCAGCGTCTTCCAAGCGTTCATCGACCGCTACGTCGATACCGAGAACCCCGGTGACGAACGGCTACGCGCCTTCATGCGGACCTATGTTGTGGGAGCGCCGGACGAGGGGGACGACCTGGCTCTCGCCGAGCTTGGCCGGGTAGATGACTCCGGCAGTGCCTTTTCGCTCTACGTGAGGGCACGCGAGTTCTACGGGGCCATCATCACGGTTGCTCACGACGGTGCAGCCGTGTTGGGCCTCAGCCTCGACGACCCGGACAACTCCCCGCTGACAAGGGAGTCAGCTCGACACCTCCTTGGCCGGCTCTGCCATGAATTCTCGTCCCCCGCCGGCATCGCAGGAGCGGAGGTGCCACCGCCCCGGTCTCGGGCGGAATGGGAGGAGAGCTGGGTTGAGCTGCGTACAGGGGTACTCCCCAACGTGCGGTGACTGCATGAGGATCAGCAACCTGTTGTCGACCGCGCGCACTCGGCCACCAGGACGTCAGCCACCTTGGGTGGACGCCAGGGGGGCGTGGCTGGCCGCGTTCTGAGCGGGCCGGACTCACACCATCGTCCAGGGGTATCGGCGGCTCCGGACAGCGCGATGCGTGAAGACGACGCCGACTGCTGCGGTGGTGGACGCTCCTGCGGTGACCGGGGCGGCGCGGCAAGCGGCAGAGTGGGCGACGGGAGCGAGGTCTGCTGTATGCCTGTCCGCTCCGCAGTGGCTGCCCTCCATATCCGAGTGCGCGTATGAACGGAGCTGCATAGGGTGACCGGCGTGGACCCAGCTGACTTCTACACAGGCATTGTGGCGGACCTCTACGGACCGCTGAAGGCCTTCTCCCAGGACCCCGAACCCTACGCAGCCTTCATCCAGCAAACCGGCGTGCCGGCACTGGAGTTGGGGTGCGGAGACGGTGATCCCCTGCTCGAACTGCGCCGACGCGGCCTGGACGTCGACGGCGTCGACTCCTCATCCGACATGCTGGAGCGGCTTCGGCGCCGGGCGGAGGAACAGGACATCGGTGCCACCGTCTTCCACCAGCGCATGGAAACTCTGAACCTGCCCCGCCGCTACCGGGCGATCTTCCTCGCCGGACCGACCTTCACCCTGCTCCCCGACGACGACACAGCGCTCGCCGCCCTGCGCGGCATCAGCGCTCACCTGGCGGAGAGCGGCACCGCCCTGGTACCCCTGTTCACCCCCACACCGACCCCCACCGAACAGATCGGCCGGGTTCGCACGGCCGCGGCACCCGACGGCGCCGAACTCCGGGTATCCGTCGTCGCCGAGCAACGCGACGAGACGGCCCGAACCCAGACGACGCTTCTGCGCTACGAACGCCACCACGGCTCGGACAGCAGCATCGAAGAGCGCCCATGGATCATGCATTGGTACACCCGGGAGCAATTCGAGAAGCTGGCCACGACCGCCGGCCTGACAGTGACCGCGGTGACGGACCCGGACGGCAAGCCGGCCCCTGTTGATGGCACCGGCCTGCTGCACTTCCGGCTCCGAGTCACCTGATCGCCTCGCCTCCGAGAGGGTTTGAGATCACCCTCCGTGAACCGGTTCCCAAGAGCTGTGCCAGAACCCGAAACTCACCGACAGGCAGAGGCCGACAAGCCGTCGGATGACGTCCGGACTCACCGACGAGCGACATTCGTTGAGAGGTGCGCAGCCATCGGACGGCGGAGAGCCGCACGTCCCTGGCGGTGGCTCACCCGGTCACACCCTCCGAGTACCTGGGTTGACCACCTACTGCAGTCCGTCCCCGCGTCGATGCGGTCGTCACCGGGAATCGACTCGGCGGTGTCACCGGTCGTCGGTAGTGTGACCGTCGTGATGGTGGGCACAGGGGAAACCCGGCTGGTCGTGCTGCGTGGCAACTCAGCCTCGGGGAAGTCATCCGTCGCGGCCGGCCTGCGCGAGAGGTTCGGCCGCGGGCTGGCCCTGATCGGCCAGGACAACCTGCGCCGCGGGGTGCTCCATGAACGCGACCGGCCGGGAGCGGCGAACATCGGCTTGATCGATCTGACGGCCCGCTACGCCCTGGACGCCGGATTCCACGTCGTCGTCGAAGGCATCCTCTATGCCGACCGCTACGGCGACATGCTCGCCCGGCTGCGCGCCGACCACCGCGGCCCGACCCACGCCTACTACCTCGACGTGCCGCTCGCCGAAACCCTCGCCCGGCACGCAACCAAGCCGATCGCCGACGAAGTCGACGAAACCCGGCTGCGTGAGTGGTTCCGACCGCGCGATCTCCTGCCCGGCGGCATCGAGACTGTCATCGGAGCTGACAGCGCCCTGGAGGAGACCGTCGGCCGCATCATGCTCGACACCGGCCTGGCGGACCTGCCCGCACTGGACCGCTGACCGGGGCCTGGTTGCGACAGCCGTCGCGCCAGGCGTGCCTGGTGGCCGAGTAGGCAGGCGACCGCATTCGCGCCAAGGTTCGGCGTGATCGGCTCGGTCGTTCACCCGCCTGCGGCAGGTCTCCTGAACACCGCCCTTTTCCCGCCTTCTCCCGCGAGCCTCAGGAGGCGAGGGCCGCGCGTCCCTCGGGCTGCTGCCGCTCTCTCCTGTCTGGTCGGCGGCAAAGTGACTGCTGCGGTGGGCGGCAGGCTGTTCGGTTGCTGTGTCGGGCCACGGCTGTGCGTGGCCCGGTGCCACCTACTTCCGGGCGTACGCCACGGCGATGCGAGCGCCCAGGCGGGCGTTGTTGTTGACCAGGGCGATGTTGGCGCGGAGGCTGGCACCCTCGGTGAGTTCGACGATCTTGCCGAGAAGATACGGGGTGGCGTCCTTGCCGCCGATACCGGCCTTCTCCATCTCGGCGATGGCCTGTTGGATGATCCCCTCGATGCGTTCGGCAGGGATCTCGTCGGCCTCGGGGATGGGGTTGGCGATGTTGAGACCGCCTGTTCCGCCCAGTTCCCAGTGGGCGCGCATCACGGCGGCGATCTCCTCGGGGGAGTCGGCGCGCAGGGGGGAGGCGTGGCCGCTGGTCCGGGAGTAGAAGGAGGGGAACTGGTCGGTGCCGTAGGTGATGACCGGGACGCCGAGGGTCTCCAGGGTTTCCAGGGTCAGCCCGATGTCCAGGATGCTCTTGACCCCGGCGCTGATGACCGCCACGGGGGAGGCGGAGAGTTCGGTCAGGTCGGCGCTGGTGTCGAAGGTGGCCGGGGCGCCCCGGTGCACGCCGCCGATACCTCCGGTGACGAAGACGGGGATCCGGGCGAGCGCCGCGAGTCGCATGGTGCTGGCCACCGTCGTCGCGCCGTGGGCACCGCGGGCGACGACGTGGCCGAGGTCGCGGACGCTGACCTTGGCCACGTCGGGGCTGGTGGCCAGGAGTTCGAGGTCGGAGGCCTCCAGGCCGATCCGGGGCCGGCCGTGCAGGACCGCCACGGTGGCGGGGACAGCGCCGTTCTCCCGGATGATCCGCTCGACCTCGGTGGCCATCTCGACGTTCTGGGGGTACGGCATGCCGTGGCTGATGATCGTGCTCTCCAGCGCGACGACCGGGCGGCCGTCGTGCAGGGCGTCGCGGACCTCGTCGGTGATCGTCAGCAGGGGGTGATGGGTGGTCATCTCAGTCTCCGTCAGGGTGGTTCAACGCGTCCTCGACGAGGCGCGGGGACAGGTCGGGTCGTACGGTGGCGGTGGCGGCGACGGTCAGCGCGGCTGCGGCGTGGCCGAAACGCGCGGCCTCGACGGGCTCGGCGCCGCCCAGGACGGCGTGGACGAAGGCGGCGAGCATGGAGTCTCCCGCGCCGGTGACGTCCACGACCTCGGTCCGGGGCGCGGGCAGGAAGGTGTGACCGTGGCCCGCGCTGCTCAGCACGCTTCCCCCGGGGCCGAGCCGCACCCAGACATGGGTGACACCCCGGTCGTGCAGTGCGGCGGCGGCGGACAGTATTTCCTCGTCGGTCCCGACGGGGAGGTCCACCAGCGCCCGGAGCTCGTCCTTGTTGGGTGTGACGGCGAAGTACGGTCGCTCTGGGACGATCCCGGGGCCCAGCAGCGCTGCCTTGGGGACGCTCACCGGGTCGATCACCACCGGAACGTCGGCCGCCTTGGCCAGATCGGCGACGTAGTTGAGCGTCGCCGTGGCGAGGTTGCCGTCGAGCACCAGCATGGTGGCGCCGGCCACCAGCTCGCGGATGTGGTGAAGGTCGGCGGGGGACAGCTCGTCCGTGGCCGTCATGTCGGCGACGGCCACCAGCAGGTCGCCGTCCGCGTCCAGGACGGCGGTGTAGGTGCCGGTGGGGTGGATGCTGAGGTGGACGTGGTCGGTTCGCACCCCTGCGGCCTGGGTCTCGCGCAACAGTGACTCGCCTGCCGGATCCCGGCCGATGGCGGCGATGAGGTGGGTCGGCGTACCCAGCCGGGCGAGGTTCTCGGCGATGTTGCGCCCGACTCCGCCCGGGCTGGTGTGCGAGCGGCCCGGGTTGCTGGTGTGCCGGGTCACCGGTGCCAGACTGCGCACCTTGTGGTCCATGTTCGCCCCGCCGACCACGACCACCGCGTTCTCCTGGCGCACGATGTAGCCGCGCCCCAGGATGGCGCCCTTCTTTCCGAGGTTGGAGAGGTGGACGTTCACTGCGGTGCGGGTCGTGCCCAACGCATCGGCCAGCGCTTGAGGCCCGGCCAGAGGGTCACGCCGCAAGAGTGCCAGGATCTCGCGCTCCCGTTGCGTCAGCATCATACTTATCACAATAAGGCATCTTTGCTGGAATAAGGAAGAGTGGTGGTCGCCGAGAACGCCGGCGCGTGGGGGCGTTCCATCGGGGCCTTCGAGTGCGACGCTCGCAATGGGGCGAGGAAGGGGTCTGTCACTGGGCCCGGAATTCCTGTCGCCGCTCTCGCGCCGGGGCATGGTGAAGTCCAGGTCCTCGGACCCGTCTCAAGCACCTGACGCCGGGATACACGACACGACACCGCCCGCCCACACTCACTCCCGCTCACCAGAACACCCATGAACGCACTCCAGCGCCAGCAGCTCCAAACCCTCTCTCGAAGTGACCAGGGGCGACTCCGCATCGCCACCGAGAACGACTTCGAGCGGCGGCGGAGCCGATCAAACTAGGATCCCGGCATGTCTGGTCCGACGTTGGTGATCGAGTTGGCGGAGCCGCTCTCCCCGGCTGTGCTGCGGGAGTTCCGCGTGTTGATGGTGGGGCTCTCCTCCCACTTCCACGAGAAGCGGCCCGGGTTCTTCGACGTCAACGTGCCCGCGGAGCGACTGGGCGTCGAGGACAGGCGAGCGGAGGACTGGCGCAAGCCATTCCCGCTTCCACTCCTCAGCAACCACTCCGTGTACGAGGAGCTCACGGCACTGGTGGGATTCAATCCGCAGCGCGAGGACTGGCGTCGACCCTTCCTGGTCTACTTGATGGGGCCGGGTGTCGGCGACGAGAGCACCTTCGAGGCTGAGCACGAGGACGAGCCCGAGGTGGAGGCCATCCTCGGCTTCAGGCCGACCCATGCCGTCAACGTCAGCGCCTGCTGCAATCGCGAGATAGACCACGTGGCGACCGCCCTGCTGACCGCTGCGATCATGGACGTCATCGGAGGCGTGGCCAAAGTCGAACTGCTGGACGCACAGGCGTCGATCGTCGCCGGCCTTCCAGGGGTGCTGGGGATCGAGGACGATTGGATGGCGTTGGGAACTGCGGAGTTCCTGCGGGCCTGGGTCGGACACCCCGGTTTCCGGCTGGTCAAGTAGAAGCCCGGTTCGGGCGGCCCTGCGTCCGGCCCCGGTAGAAGCACAGGAAGTCAACCGACTCGCCCGTTCGTTCGGCTGGCGGTCCGCTCGCGGAGTCCTTGTGCGCCACATGCAAGCGCGAGCCTCTCCAAGGCCGCAGTGCCTGGGCCGACGAGCGGGAAACCCGCACCGACCTGTTCCAGCGGCCGCACTGCTCCCACACCCGACGACGCCACTCCAGCTTCGGACGACGCAACCCCGTCGCTTACGAGACAACACCCGACACAACATCAACCAGCCTGGCCCGAGCCGCAGGGCCGGTGTCCCATTTCAGGGTCGGACCCCGTGTCTGCTCACTCCTTCCTGAGGACGATGTCAAACGTCGTCGAGGTCCACGGGCCGGCCAACTGTCGGCTGTCCGGCGTCGGTGTTCCGGCCTCGTGACGGTTGAAGGGGCGGATGAGTGACTCCTGCACACCGAAGACGGAGTCGGCGTCCAGACAAGGGTCGCCCGCCACGAAGATGTGAGTGATGAGACGACGGAAGCCCGGTGCCGTCACCATGAAGTGCAGATGCGGTGCGCGCATCGGCGAGCGGCCGGCGTGGTCGAGGAGCCGGCCGACCGGCCCGTCGTCCGGGATCGGGTACGGCGTGGGGGTGAGCGCCCAGAACCGGTAGTGGCCCTCGGCGTCGGTGAACAGGTGTGCGCGCCCCGCGAGTTCGCCGTCTTCGTACTGGACGTCGTACTTGCCGTCGTCGTCGGCCTCCCACACCTCGACGCGGGCCCCGGGGACGGGGTTGCCGTCGGTGTCCGTGACCCGGCCGCCGACCCACGCCGGCTCCCCGGTCGCGCTGCCCGCGATGTCCCCGCCGAGCTCGATCAGAGGTGAGTCCTGGACGAAGAACGGGCCGAGGACCGTGGACTCCGTCGACTCGTCGGGGCCCGGTTCGTTCACCGCGACGGTGAGCATGGAGATACCGAGGACGTCCGAGAGGAGGACGAACTCCTGGCGGGTGTCTGTCGTGATGTGACCGGCCGCGGTGAGGAACTCGATCGCCGCGCTCCATTCGGCTTCCGTGAGCCCGGTCTCGCGCACGAACGCGTGCGCGTGTCGCACAAGTGCCTGCATCACCTCACGGAACCGGTCGTCCTTCGCGGAGCCGAAGCTCGCGACGACTTTGTCGGTCAGCTCCTGTTCAGTCATGGGGCTGCTCTTTCGTATGAAGGAGGGGTACCGGTGTGGGCGTGTCCCCGCGCCATGCGCGTCCCAGCAGGCCGCGCATCTCGTCGCGGGTCACCCGGCGGGGGTTGGAGTCCGGCACCTGTGCCATGACCAGGTCCGCGGCCCTGTCGAGTTCCTCCTCGGCGAGCCCCAACTCGCTGAGCGAACACGGGGGTTCGACGCTCGCGTAGAGACCGAGCAGCGCGGCGAAGGGATCCGTGGGCGCGTCGAGCGCAGCTCCGAGGTGCCGTGCCGCCTCGGGTGCCGCGGCCAGGTTGAGGCCGACCACGTGCGGCAGGACCACCGAGTGCAGGGCGGCGTGTTCGAGGTCGTACGCGCCGCCGAGTACGTGGCACACCTTGTGGTGCAGTCCGGAGCCGGCCCCCGCGAAGGCGACGGCCGCGAGGTAGGTGCCGAAGAGGATCTGCCGACGGGCCGGGACGTCCTGGCCGTCGGCGACGATGCGCGGCAGGGCGGACGCCAGCGAACGGACGCCCTCCACAGCCAGGGCGGAGCTGATCGGGTTGTGCCGGGGGGCCCACCACGCGTCGACGCAGTGGGCGAGCGCGTTGAGGCCGGATGTCACCGACAGCCGCGTCGGCAGCGACAGCATCAGCGTGGCGTCGTAGACGACGACGCGAGGGAGCACCTTCGAGTCGACGCCGGTGCGTTTGTGGCCGTCCTCGGTGAGGCCCCAGACGGGGGTGGCCTCGGAGCCGGCGTACGTCGTGGGGACGGCGAGGATCGGCAGGCCGGTGGTGAGCGCCGCCGCCTTCGCGGTTCCCGTCGTCGATCCTCCGCCGACGCTCAGCAGCAGGTCGGCTTCGTGGTCGCGGGCGGCCGCCCGCACGGCCTCGGCCACATCGGCCGGCACGTGCGGACGGACGGCACCGAAGACCGCCACGACGGGAGAGTCCTTGCAGATGTCCTCGGCCAGGGCCCGCTCCCCGTCGGCCGCGATCACCAGGACCCGGCTCGCGCCGAGTCCCGCGACCTCCGCCGCCACGTCCTTGCGAGCGGTGCCCGAACCGAAGACGACCCGCTGGCCCCAGGACTCGTAGACGACTCGCGTCATGTGGTCACCGCTCGCACCCGGGGTACCGCGCCCGCCGCGAACGCCCCGAGCAGCGCCGGTACGGCGAAGGCGTAGAAGGCCCACTCGACGTCGGCGCCCGAGCTGAGGACGAACGCGCCCAGGGACGGGCCGGCGATCGCGCCGAAGCGGCCGATCGACAGGGCCCATGCGAGCCCGTTGCCGCGCAGGGCGTCCGGGTAGCGCGTCACGATGAACGCGTTGCCGAGGATCTGCGAGCCGATGAACCCGAACCCGCTGATGAACATGAGCACGAACATGACCGGCGTCGGCGGGCGGGTGCTCATCGCGACCAGACTCACCGTGCCGACCAGGAACGCGACGACCACCACACGCTTGGCGCCCAGCGCGTCCGCGACACGGCCGCCGACGATGGCCCCGACCCCGACACCCAGCCACATGGCGGCCGTCTGCAGCAGAGCCGAGCCGAGGGAGAAGCCGGCGGCCTGCATGATGCTGGGCAGCCAGGTGCTGATGCCGAAGACCAGAAGCAGGCCGCAGAACGACATGGCCCAGAACAGCACCGTCGAGACCGCGAGCCCGCCCGTCAGCAGCGAGCCGATACCGAGCCAGCGACCCGGGTCCGACGTCGGGGAGGCGTCCGACGGGGCGAGACCGAGCTGCCCCTCCACCGCCCTCGCCTCGGCCGTCCGGCCCGTACGGCTGAGGTGGAACGGGCTCTCCGGGAGCCGGAGCACCAGCGGTATGGCCAGGAAGACAGGGATCACACCGATCACGTACAGCCAGCGGTACGAGACGTCGGGCAGCAGGGCCGTGCCGAGCAGGGGGGAGCACAGGGCGCCGGCCGCGTAGCCGCTCATGATCAGGGCGACGTTGCGGCTGCGGCGGCCCGGCTCGCTGAGGTCGGCGACGTAGGCGTTGATCGTCGGCAGTACGAGGCCGAGGCCGAGGCCGACGACCAGGCGTCCGGCCCCGAAGGACGGGACGCCTCCGGCGATCGTGCAGACCGCCATGCCGAGCGAGAACACGGTGGTGCCGAAGAGCAGGAGCCGACGTGGGCCGGTGCGGTGCACGAGGGCCCCGGCGAGGGCCGCGCCGATCAGCATCCCGATGCCGACGAGCGAGCCGATGGTGCCGGCCTCGGCCTTGTCGATGCCGAGTGAGGGGTCGCCGAGGATCGCGGGGACGGTGACGCCGTACACGGCGAGGTCGTAGCCCTCGAGGGACGCGACGACCCAGGCGGCGATCAGCATGAACGTGCTCGCGGACACTCTTCGGGCCTGCGGGCGGGTGACGGAGGGTGCGGTCATGGCCGGATCCCTTCTCCAGCTATGGCAGGAGCCTGTACCGGCTCGACTGCTGAGGCAAGTGTGGTCAGGAGTGGCGGGACGTCGAGGAGGACGCCCACGGTGCCGAGGATGTAGAAGTCGGGCCGCCACAGCACGGCTGCACGGCCGGTCTCGTCGAACCAGCGCCCGTAGACGCCGCCGACATCGGTGATCCCGTCGGTGGTGAGCCGGCGGTCGGTGAGGTGGTGGTCGGTGAGGTGGTGGACGGCGACGCCGAGCCCTGCGGCGCGTTCGGTGGTCGAGGCGTCGAGCGAGGCGCCCTCGCGGCTGTCGACGAGGAGGACGAACCCACGACCGAGGACCTCGTCGAAAAGTCCCTCGGCGCCCTGCGACTCCACCCGGCCGTGGGGCATCAGGTGTCCTGCGCGCGGGGACTCGTCGTGCAGGCCGGGGCCGAGGCCGGGGAAGCGCATCTTCTCGGGGCGCCCGTCCGTCTCGCGCAGCGCGATCAGGCGGGCGTCCCGCTCGGCGGCGGCCACCGGATCGCGCATGGTCTGCACCCGACCCAGCTCGATGCCCTTGGCGATGATGGCCCGCACATGCGGCTCGCGTTCGCTCTGGTACGTGTCCAGGAGGGCATCGTCGGCACCTCGCAGCACGGCGTCGAGCTTGAACGCGATGTTCTGCGCGTCCCGGATGCCCGAGCACATGCCCTGCCCGAGGAAGGGCGGCATCTGGTGGGCCGCGTCCCCGGCGAGCAGGATCCGGCCGCTGCGCCAGCGCTCCGCGACGAGCGAGCGGAAGGTGTAGGTGGCGACGCGGACGAGCTCCGCCTGCGAGCGGTCGAGGTAGGCGGCGACCCGTGCCCACACCCGATCGGGCTCCCGCTCGACGGCGAAGGAGTCGGCCGAGTCGAGCATGAAGCTGAACCGGTGGTGCTCAGGGCCCAGCGAGATGATCGATGTCGGCTGCCCGGGGTCACAGACCTGGCGGGCCTTGGGGATGTCCGTGGCACCGGTCAGACGGAAGTCGCAGACCATCCACGGCTCGGAGAAGCCGTAGTCCTCCTGGTCGATGCCGAGCGAGCCCCGGGTGAAGCTGTTGCCACCGTCGCAGGCAACGACGTACCGGGCCGAGACGTCCATGCCGCTTCCCTCGACCTGGATGTCCACGCCGTGGCGCGTGCTGTGCAGGCCGGTGACCCGGGAGTCCATCCGGATCTCGACATTCCCGAGGGCGCGGACCAGGCCGTCGAGGGTGTCCTCCAGGTAGGGCTGGTACATCATGTACCACTCCGCCCAGCCCTGGCTCCCGACGGCGGCGAAGTCGTGCTCGATGAGCAACTCGCCGGCGCCGTTGCGCCACTCGTAGTTCCGTTGGACGTGCAGTGTGGGCAGCAGATCGCGGGAGATGCCGAGGCGGTCGAAGGTCCGCATCGTCTCGTCGTCGAAGATGGCGGCGCGCGGAAGGTTGTAGAGGGTCGGGTAGCGCTCAAGGACGACCACGTCATGGCCTGCCTGCCCGAGCAGCGCCGCGGTGACCATGCCCACGGGCCCGTACCCGATGACGGCGACGTCGTACACGTTCGTTTCCTCCCGCTCATACGCCCGCGAACGCGGGTGCGGTGGTGAGGCCGAGCAGCTTCTCGGCGTTCTGGTGACCGATCTTGAGCCGGTCGGCGTCGCTGATCGGGGCGTCGCGCAGAAACCTTGTGGCCGTCGCGATGTCCTCGAAGGGGTAGTCGGTGCCGAAGAGGATGTGGTCGGCACCCATCGAGAGCAGGGCGGTGAGCAGCGGGGCGGAGGAGCAGACGCCGCTGGTCGTGATGTAGAGGTTGTGGCGGAGGTACTCCGAGGGGCGCCCCCGCTTGAGCTCGATGCCGTGGTGCGCGTGGAAGTCCCAGCGGGAGTCCATGCGCCACATCACGAACGGCAGGCCTTCTCCCATGTGGCCGAGCAGCAGCTTGGCGTTCGGGAAGTCGTCGAAGACCCCGCCGAAGATCAGGCGCAGGACGTGAGTGGCGGTGTCGATGCCCCAGCTCCACATCGGCCCGACGAGTTCCGGGTGTCCGGACAGCACGTGCGCGGTGTCGACGCCGTTGGCCGGGTGCAGGTAGAGCGGCACGTCGAGGTGCTCGGCGCGCTCCCACACGACGCGCAGGGCGGGGTCGTCCAGGTACCTGCCGTGGGTGTGGGCGTTGACCAGTGCGCCGCGCAGGCCGAGCTGCGTGACCGCGCGTTCCAGCTCGTCGGCCGCGGCCTCGGGGTCCTGCAGGGGCAGCGCGGCGAAGCCGGAGAAGCGGTCGGGGTGTTCGGCGATGACGCCGGTGAGGAAGTCGTTGACCGTGATCGCCTGGCGTACGGCGGCGGACGGGTCCTGCTCCGCCTGAAGACCGGGGGAGTTCAGCGACAGCACCTGCATGTCCAGGCCGGCGGCGTCCATGGTGTCGAGGCGTTCCTCGGTGAGGTCGAGGAGCCGGCGGGAGGCTTCGGCCCAGGCGCCGGGCTGGGCGATGGACGCGGTCGACGCGCCATGGCCCACCAGGTCGGGGGTCACGAAGTGCTCTTCGAGGCCGATCAGCTTCATTGCGGAGTTCTCCTCGGGGAGGGGTGGGTGTTCGCAGCCGATGTCTCGTATGCGGGGGTGCGGCGATGCCCGGCTCGGTGTGAGTGGCCGGGAGGTGGATGCGCCGGTGTCTGCGCCGGAGGGTTGAGCGGCTCCGGGCGGCTGCGAAACGGGCCGCCGGTGTGACCGGGGCACTCGGGGGAGGTGAGTGCCACCGCTGTCGCAGTTCACCAGAACGTAACGCGTTCTGCAATAGTGAATGTAAGATCTGTTCGTGATCGGCGGTCGGCGCTCGTCGCGTCGATAGGCTGAGCACCGTCATTCACCTGCGGGAAGAGAGCGCGCTGTGACCGAGAGCGACCCCAAGGAGAACGGGGAGCGTCAGGGCATCCAGTCCGTCGAGACCGCGATGCGGGTCCTGCTGGCGCTGGAGAACGGCGGCGGAGCGCTGAGCCTGTCGGCGATCGCACAGGCGAGTGGCATGCAGCCCAGCAAGGTGCACCGCTATCTCGTCAGCCTCGGTCGCATAGGGCTGACCTCGCAGGATCCCGCCTCCGGTCTCTACGACTTCGGGGCCGCGATGCGCCGCATGGGCGCCGAAGCGCTGCGTCGCACCAACGAGGTGGCGGTGGCGGGCCGCCACGCGACGCAGCTTCGCGACCGCACGGGCCACTCCGTGAACCTGGCCGTGTGGGGGGACCGTGGTCCGCTCGTGGTGAGCTGGGCGTACGGCACCCGCCCGCTTCCCCTGACGGTGCGCGTCGGCGCCACGCTCCCCCTGCTCACGTCCTCCGTGGGCCAGGTCTTCCTCGCCCACCTGCCCGAGAGTCTCACCGGCGAGGTGCTGGGCGGAGAGCTCCGCGGCAAGGAGGCGGAGTGGACGGGCGAGCGCCTCGCGGCCACCCGGGCGCAGGTCCGCGAGGAGGGACACGCGGTGACGCACAGCGGTGTGATCCCGGGCATCATCTCGGTCGCCGCGCCCGTCTTCGCGGCGAACGACCCGCTGCCGCTCGCCGTCTCCGTCGTCCTGCCCGAGAGCCTCGGCACCCCGGACCACCTCGCCGAGGTGACCCGTGAACTGCACGACACGGTGGCTGCGGCGTCGCACGAGCTGGGGTACCTGTCGTAGCGCCCCCGGGGCAGCCCTCAGGTCCTGCCTGGCGGATCACGCCGCGGACCCGAGGTCCGGCGCGCCGGTCCGCGGCGTTGTCGTCGGTCGCCGACTCGCCCACGCTCGGCATCGGTCGAGCGGGAAGGCCCCCGTCGCGTCGACGCCCTTCTCCGCCTTGCAGGTCGACGCACGAGACACTGCTCGACGGCGGCGACAAGGGCGTCGCCGAGCGACCGCGACCTGATCCGCCGGTCAGGCCCTACTCGTCGGGACGTGGGCCGGCCACCTCGTCGGGACGTGGGCCGACCACCTCGTCGTAGTGGGTCTCGGCCGACGGTCCGAGGATCTCGTGGGCCTCCAGGAACATCTCGTGCGCATCTTGGCCCACCCAGCCCGCCGGGAGGAGCTCGGTCGGCAGGTCCGGGTCGCGGAAGGGGAACTTGCGGTAGTCGTAGGTCAGCCGCATGCGCTCGACCAGCGCCTCCTCGGGGCTGAGGTGCCCGGCCCGGTACGACGGCATGCGGCTGCGGTAGGTGCGCAGCAGCTCCCGGTAGTCCTCGTTGAGGGCGGCGAGGTCCCAGCTGCGCGCCGCCATCTCGCGGTCGACGGGCAGCCCGCCGGACTGGCAGCGCAGGGTGTCCAGGCGGATGGCCGGCTCGTCCGCGAACTTCTCCCGGACCTGCTGGAGCCGGTCGTGCGGGGAGACGTACGTGGACGGGGCCAGGGGGCCGAAGCCCAGCCAGGCCAGGTCCTTGCGGATGCGGTCGCGTACACCGCGCTCACTCTCGGGGACCGAGTAGATGACCATGTACCAGTGGCGGTCCCAGTCGGACGGTGCCCGGTCGAAGATGCGTGAGCGGCCCTCGTCGAGGAGCTGGAGACTGCGCTTGTTCAGCGCGTACAGCGTCTCCCTGCCCTCGCGCCGGACGTCGAACCAGCCCTCCTTGCGCAGGCGCGCGAGAACCACCCGCACCGTGCTCTCACCGACACCGAAGCAGCCCATCAGTGTGCTGAGGGTACGCAGTCGGGCGGCGCCGCCGCGGTAGCGGACGTAGTCGCCGAAGAGGTCGAAGACGATCGATCGAGGCTTCACGGAATCGACTATTTCACACGGACGGCCGTCGCAATGGTGAGGCATCCGGCCAAGGAACCCCTGTTCCCCGTGGTGAAGCCACCTCGGCAATGCGTTACAAATTATTGACGCCCGTGTATCCATTGACACAATATGCGTCCGGGCCTGAGTCTGGGCTTGTACTCGACGTGGAGGCAGGAGCCATGGTTTCTCGGATCGCTTGCGTGGGAGGCGGCCCCGGCGGGCTGTTCTTCGCGGCACTCATCAAGCAGGCCGATCCGTCGGTCGAGGTGACGGTCTTCGAGCGGAACCGCCCGGAGGACACCTTCGGCTTCGGCGTGGTCTTCTCGGACGCGACGCTGGCCGCCATCCACGCCGCGGATCCCGTGCTGCGCAACGCGCTCGCGGAGCACGGCCGGCACTGGGACGACATCGAGGTGCGGCTCAAGGGGCAGCGGATCCGGTGCGGCGGCAACGGCATGGCCGCCATCACCCGCAAGACCCTGCTCAGCCTGCTGCACCGGCGGGCCGAGGAGGTCGGCGTCGAGCTCCGGTTCAGCCACGAGGTTCCCGCGGATCCCGAACAGCTGGCCGACTATGACCTGATCGTGGCCGCCGACGGGGCGAACTCCCGGTTCCGTGACCGTCTCGCCGACGTGCTCGTGCCGGAGGTGGAGGTCGCGACCGCCAAGTTCATCTGGTTCGGCACGAACTACCTCTTCGACGGGCTTACCTTCGTGCACGAGCACGGCCCGCACGGCACCTTCGCCGTGCACGGCTACCCGATCAGCGACAGCGTCAGCACCTTCATCGTCGAGACCGACGAGAAGTCCTGGCGGCGTGCGGGCCTCGACGAGTTCGACAGCGCGCAACCGCCCGGCCCGAGCGACGAGAAGACCAAGCAGTACCTGGAGAAGCTCTTCGCCGGGCAGATCGACGGGCACGACCTGCTGGTCAACAACTCCCGCTGGGGCAACTTCCGCACCCGGCGCACCCGGCGCTGGCACAGCGGCAACGTCGTCCTGCTCGGCGACGCCGCGCACACCGCGCACTTCTCCGTCGGCTCCGGCACCAAGATGGCCATGGAGGACGCGATCGCCCTCGCCGACAGCCTCCTCGACCACCGCGACGACCTCGCGAGCGCCCTGAACGCGTACGAGGCGGCGCGGCAGCCGTCAGTGGCGAAGATCCAGGGCGCCGCCCGGCCGAGCCTGTCGTGGTGGGAGCACTTCGGGCGCTACCACGACGCGTTCGAACCGACGCAGTTCGCCTTCCACTTCATCTCCCGCAGCATCGGCAAGGAACGGATCGCGCGCCGCGACCCGGAGTTCGTCGAGCAGGCCCTACAGCACTGGCGGGCGGCGCACGAAGGGCTGGATCCCCTGGACACGCCGTTCCGGGAGTTCGGCGGACGGCGGCTGACCGCGGCGGAGCTCGCGGCGCTGCGATCCGAGGGGTGCCTGTGGCTCGCCGCACCGCAGGCTGAGGCCCAACTACCCCAAAACTACGGAGAGTTGGGTGAAGCCCTGAGTGGCGACACACCGCCGGATCTGGTCGCCGTGCACGGCGGAACCCCGCTCACCCGGTCGCTGCTCGCCGAACAGATCCGGCTGGAGCACGGCGTACCCGCACTGATCGTGGAGGACACGATGGACGACGACCGGGCCGAGACGCTGCTGCTGTCCGGGCGCGCCGACCTGGTGGCGGGGGAGCGGGCATGAGTACGAACCTGACGCCGATGTTCGAGCCCGAGGGCGTGGTGGTGATCGGCGCCTCGCGGCAGAGCGGCAAGCTGGGTGCCGCCATGGCCCGTTCGCTGGCATCCTTCCCCGGCGCCCGCGCGCTGGTCAACGCGCGGCGCCCCGAACCCGACGCGGGCATGTACGCCTCGGTCGCGGAAGCCGCCGCGCACACCGACGGACGGCTCGACCTGGCCGTACTCTGCGTACCGGCGGCCGGCTGCGCCCAGGCCCTGGCCGAGGCCGCCGCTGCGGGCTGCCGTGCCGCGCTCGTCTGCGCCGGGGGTTTCGGCGAGGCGGGCCCGGAGGGCGAGCAGTACGCTCAGGCACTGCGCCGCGTCGCCGAGCACACGGGGATCCGTCTGCTCGGTCCCAACACCTCCGGGTTCTTCGCCCCTCACCTGAGCCTGACAGCCAGCTTCGTGCCGGCGGCCGGGCAACTGCCGGCCGGGGAGATCGCGGTCGTCGCGGCCAGCGGCGGCGTCAACCACGCGCTCTCCTTCGACCTGGTCGCCGCCGGGAACGGCATCAGCCTCGGCGTCGGCATCGGGGCAGGCCTCGACGTCACCGCCGCGGACGTCCTGGCACACCTCGCCGGAGACAGCCGTACGACAGCCGTCGCACTGCACCTGGAGACGGTTCCGGACGGACCGCGGCTGGTCGAGGCCGTACGCCTGGTGGCCGCCGTCAAGCCGGTCGTGGCACTGGTCGTCGGCCGCAGCGACGTCGGTGACTTCGCCCGGTCGCACACCGGCGCGCTCGCCACCTCCTGGCGGACCACACGCGCCGCGCTGCGGCAGGCCGGAGCAGTGGTCGTCGACGACGAACGGGAGATGGTCGACGCACTCACCGCGCTGTCGCGTGTCCGGCTGCGGCCGCACCCGGACCCGGGGCTCGCGATCGTGACCGCCCAGGCCGGGCCGGGGCTGCTGCTCGCGGACCGGGCGGGCGCCGACGGAGTCCGGATGCCGGAGCTGGCCGCGAGCACACAGCGCACGCTGGGCGAGCTGCTGCCCCCGCTCACCTATCAGCGCAACCCCGTCGACACCGGCAGACCCGCCGAGACCTTCGCCCGTGTCCTCGACGCCACGGCCGCGGATCCGGCGGTGGACCTCCTCGCCGTCTACGCCCTGACCGAGCCCGACAGCGTCGACCTCGCCTCGGCCGCGGAGGACGCCGGCCTCGGCGCCCGGTACCCGGCCGTCGTGGCCGTCGGCGGCCTGCCCGAGGACGTCGCCGAGCAGCGAGCGCGGCTGCACAAGGCGGGGATTCCGGCACTGACCGGACCGGCGTCGGCCGCCAACGCCGTACGGGCACTGGTGACGCATGCCCGGCAGCGGGCCGTGCCCGCCGACACGCCCTCGCAGGAGACGGCCGTCTCCGTGCCCGTCGGCCCCCTGGACGAGGACGCGGCCAAGGCCTTCCTCACGGGGCTCGGCATCCGCACCCCCGACCGCGTCGCCTGCGACACCCGCGCCGACGCCCACTACGCCCTGCACCTGCTGGGCGGGCCCGTCGCGGTGAAGGTGCTCGACGCCGCGATCCTCCACAAGACGGAGATCGGCGGAGTCCACCTGGGCGTCCGCACCGCCGACGAACTCGACGCGGCCGTGGACGCCATCGGTCCCGACCACCGCTACCTGGTGGAGGCGATGGCCCCGGCCGGCGTCGACCTCGTACTCGGCGTACGACGGGACCCCGTGTTCGGGCCGATCGTCCTCACCGGGCTCGGGGGCACCGCCGCCGAGGCGCTCGCCGACGTCGCGATCCGGCTCGCCCCGCTCTCCGCCGCCGAGGCCGCCGGGATGCCCGACGACCTGGCAGCGCGC
>NZ_LRTR01000803.1 GCF_001550375.1 Streptomyces europaeiscabiei
CCGGGGCGGCGGGCGCCGCGGGTGTGGTGGTCGCTGCGGCACCCGTGGCCGCAGGGCTCGCCGGAGCCGAGGCGGCAGCTGCGCCTGGCTTGTAGTCGGCGAAGAAGTCCCACCAGGCTCGGTCTACCGAGTTCGGATCCTGGAGGTACTGCTGATAGATCTCATCGACGAGCCACTCGTTCGGACCGAAGGCCGCGGCGGGGTTCTTACCCGCTTGGTCTGCGTCGGTCGAGATGCTCGAGTTACTGGGGGACTGTGGCGACACGGCGGCAACCGCCCTCTTCCGCTTCACAAGGTGATGGACAGCGGGAATCAAGGCTACGCCCCCGTGGCCGGGAAGGTCAGGCCGGGTCCGCTCTTCGTCGTGTAAGTCACATCGGAAAGTGTGTTTCGGGGGTGGAAATGGCGGGAAACAAGCGTGGTTCCGGTCCGGAACGGGTGTGGGGGGTGGGTGCCGGGCATGCGTCGGGTGGGGCCTGCGGGTATGTGCTCCCGGCCCTCTGCCTGAACGCACCTGATCACACGTGTCCGGCTGTGCGGAACTGGCGTGGATCTTGTGGCTCCGCTTCGAACTTTACGTCAACTTGGCAGAGAAGTAAGCCCCGAGAGGATGAGCGATATTCGGCAATGGTGGGGGGATTCGGCCATGCGTGATCTGGGTATTGCGGGATTTTTCCGCCCCCGCCGCCCCCGCCGCCCCCACCCGT
>NZ_LRTR01000804.1 GCF_001550375.1 Streptomyces europaeiscabiei
GTCGGCGCACCGGCCGCCGTGTCGCTGCCGCATGCCGAACAGGCCCCGGCTCAGCGGCGCCCCGCTGCGAAGAAGGCCGCCCCGGCGGACACCCCCGCGCCCGGCGGGGCGTACGCGCACGGTCAGCTGCTCGTCCTCGACGCCGACACCGAGCGGAATGTGACCGGCTACGGCGCCGGCGGCCTGATCGTGGACGTGCCCGCCAAGTCGCTGCCCGCGCTGGTGGAGTGGACGCTCACCGAGGCGCGGCTGGGGGCGGAGAGGCTGCACGGTTCGGGCAAGGACGCCGACCCGCTGCTGGTGCTCACCGAGGCCGCGTGTGAACGCTACGGGCTGCCCGCCGCCCTGTCGGATTCCGAGCGGCTCGCCGGACGGCTGCCGGAGAGGCACAAGGTCATCAGGCAGCTCGAGCGCGCGGAGTGGCAGCTGACCAAGCGCGGGCTGGGGCCGTGGGCGCGGATCTACCGCCCCGCCCAGGGCAGCCGCCGTCAGTGCGTACAGCTGTGCATCCCCTCCTGGCGGGCCCTGGACGGCCGCGCCTGGGGCCATGCCGCGCAATTGGAACCCGCAGAGCTCGCCCGGGCACTGGGGGTGTACGCGGCCCGGGTGATGACGCCGGTCGGCTCCACCGCCGTGACCGGGCTGCAGCTGATGACCGCGCTCAGCCCGCCGACCCGCGCGAGCGAGCCGGACGCCGACGGCAGGCGGCACCGCGAGCACCGGCCCGGCTCGCTGGGTACGGAGCCGGTGGACCCCGCGCCGTGCGAGGCGATCGACGGGCACCCCGTCCTGGCCCATCTGCCCCGCTTCCACGTGCGCGGGCCCGGCGAGAGGCTGTTCGAGGAGGCCTACGACTGGGCGCGGGACCTGAGCGATGACGAGTGCATGAAGCGGCACCTGGTCGGCCTGGATGTGAACCTCGCCTTCGGTGCGGCCGCCAACGGCGCCGTCGTCGGCCTGGCCTCGCCGCCCGTGCACGTCACCCGCCCCGCCTTCGATGCGGCGGTGCCCGGCTCCTGGCTGGTCGACCTCTCCCACGTCGACCTCGCCCGGGTGAAGGTCGGCAAGCAGTGGCGCGAGATCGACGCCGCGCTGCTGCCCAGCCCGTTCACGCCGACCGGCAACCGCCCCGAGGGCCCGGCCTGGTACGCCACCCCGACGGTCGCCTACGCCGTCGAACTCGGCTACGACGTCACGCCGCTGGAGGCGTGGGTGCGCCGTGAGAGCGGCCGGTTCCTGGACGGCTGGTACAAGCGGCTGCGCGATGCCTACGTCGCCACCATGGCGGACCTCGGCGTCGCGGAGAAGCTGTCCCCGGCCGACTTCCTGAAGGCGATGGACGGCTACAAGAGCCGTGATCCGGAGCTGGGGATCGTGGTGGACGCGGTCAAGATGACCGTGAAGGGCAGCATCGGCAAGCTGCAGGAGAAGGCGCGCGGCGGCGGCTGGAAGCCGGGGCAGGCCTGGCCCGCCCTCGCCCGCCCGACATGGCGCCCCGACATCCGTGCCACCGTCATCTCCCGGGCCCGCATCAACATGCACCGCAAGATGCTGAATCTGGCGGCGGCCACCGGGCAGTACCCGGTCGCGGTCCTCTCCGACTGCGCGGTGTACGCGGCCGACGGCCCCAGCCCGCTGGACGTCCTGCCCTACGGCGCCGACGGCAAGACCGTGCCCGGCAGCTTCCGGCTGGGGGTCTCGCCCGGGATGGTCAAGCACGAGGGCACCCAGAGCGTGCTGTGGGGTGCGGATGTCCTCGAACAGCTCGGCGCAGACGGCCATGTCGCCAACCTCGCCCGCTACATCAAGACCGGCGAGGTCACCGCCAAGGACACCGGAGAATAGGGAGCGTTACGGCGATGGTCACGGTCGGGGAGGAACTCGACAAGGCGGTGCAGGGCGCGTTCACGCGTCCCGTTCCCAAAACGGCCGGGGCGCAGATGCGCTACCTGGTCAAGCAGCACCAGCGCAGCACCCAGCGCGTGGCCGAACTGCTCGGCATCAGCCAGCGCACCGTCGAACGGTACGTGAACAACCAGATCAAAACCCCCCGGCCGCACCTCGCCGAGCGCCTCGAACGCGAAGTCCGCGCACGCTGGCAGCCGCAGATCCGTGCCAGAGCGAAACAGGCTGCGGCCACCACGAGCGGCATCATGATCGATGTCCAGGCCCGGTTCGGCTACACCGCCGCCGCCGGCAGCACCGACCAGGCCCGCGTGCGTCACCTCACCCTCGCCCTGCCGCCCCGTCACGCCGCCCGCCTCCTTGCAGCCCAGGAGGCAGGGGTCGACGAGGACGAGCTGCGTCAGGTCGCGGCCGAGGCCCTGGGTGAGGTGTACTTCCGCGACAACGGCCGCCGCGCCCACGGCCTCGAAGTGGAACTCAAAGACCTCGTCGACCTGCAGTTCGAGCTGTAGCGCGGGCGGGGCACCGGGAGCAGGAGAACAGGAACTGAGCCGAAGCACGATGGTTGTCACCAAGGCAGGCGTGCTGTCACCAGGCCCGCCGGGCAGCGAGTGCCGAGCAGGGTTCCGGACCGCGGTGCAGTCTCAGGTGTCCACCCCGGCCTCCCACTTGCGTCGGCGCAGCACGTAGTCGCTGAAGAGGTGTCGGCTCCGGTCGAGCAGTTCCCCCACCTCCGCATCACCGCGCCGCGCGTCCGCCGACGGATGCCAGCGCTGCGCGGATTGGCCGGCCCAGGTGCGCAGCTTCACATCCGGGTCCTCCAACAGGCCGACCGCCGCCCGTAGCGCCACGATGCCGCCGCGCGCGTCGAGCAGCCGGAACGCACCGACGCGGACGTGCCGCGGCCGCTCGGAGCTGGTGCGCTCCAACAGCCAGTCGGCAGGCAGTTCCTTGACCGAGGGCAGCAGGGCGACGGCCGTCTCGCGGACGACACCGGCGGCAGGGTCGTCGAGGAGCGGCCGCAACTGGTCCGCGTCCGCGCAGTCCAGTGCCCGCAGCCCTGCCACCGCTCGCGCCCGCACCCCTGCCGCCGGGTGCACGAGCAGCGGCCACAACAGCCCTGCGTCCGCGCGGTTCCCGCACTCGGCCAGCCCGATGACCGCACCGGGCGGCAACTCGGGGTCGTCCGCAGCCGTGCACCGCTCCCGGTACCAGGCCGCCGGATCACCTCCCTGCTGTCGTACGACATACCGTGCGCAAGCACGCACGAGCGCGGAACGGTCGCTGAGAAACGTCTCCGCCTGCTCTGACCGCCCCGCCCGTCTCAGCGCGGTGACGCCGGCCGAACGGACATGTGGGTTGCGCGCGGACAGCAGTGGAGGCAGCACATCCTCGTAGGCCTCCTCATCCCCAAGAACCGTGAGCGCCGCTGTGGCACACAGGTCCTGGACCACGGTGTCCTGGTCCCGGGCGGCCGCGCGGGCCAGCTCGGCGGGACGGAGCAGTCGGCCTTCGACGGCCAGCCGGTAGGCGAACCGACGGACGATGCGGTCGGGGTCAGCGAAGAGTACAGCGAGCTGCCCGTGAGATGCCTGACGCAGAATGTGGCCGAGCGCATCGACACCGAAGGCGCCTCTGTCGCGGCGGCCGACGCGGAGGATGAGCGGCGCGAGGTCGAGGGCAGAGTCGATATTCAGGGCCTCGCACAGCAGTTGTCGGGCGCGCTCGCGCACCGGCTCGACCCAGTCGGTGCAGCGGATCACGATCAACGGCAGCAGGCCGGGGTACCGGACCGACTGGCGCAGGGCCTCCTGACGGATCCGCCCGTCGCGGTGGCAGAGGGCGAGTGCGAGCCGGGACTCGCCGAGCTGCGTGAGGTCGGCGGGCAGTGGGGCGGAGTGTTCCCACCCCGGCAGGAACTGCGGGCGGTACCAGGCCACCTCGCGTACTGCTGCGTCCAGCGCGAGCCAGTCAGCGGGGTCGGCGACATCGAGCGTGCTCTGCAGCGGCGCACCTCCCGCGAGCCGCATCGCTGCCGCTGCCCTGTCCTCGATGTCCTCGAGCATTTCCGCCCCTCCAGCAGTCGTACCAGGCGATCGTAGGGGCGGGGATCGCACAGGGCGCTCGAAATACGGCCCGTGATGGCCGAGGGCCGCCGCCCGGCACCCACCACAAGGCGCACGCTCGCCAACAGTCGGGTGGCGACGCCTACGGGGAGTCCTCGGCTCCCGCACCGTGGTGGGGGGCGTCGCAGGTCATGCGGGTGCGGGCCGTGTGGCCTGCATCGACGCGGCGTACTCGTCGGCCGCCGTGACGTCCTCGGGGGCTGCCCACCCGTCGTAGCGGGTGCCCAGGGCTGTGGTGGCCGTTCGGGGGACGAGGCGGCTGTACAGAAGAGCGTCGACGAACTGTGGGAGATCCCGTTCCTCGCCGTGGTCCCAGCTGGCGTGAACAGGGCCGTGCCAGAACGGGCTGGGGTCGCAGACCTCCGCGCAGGCCACGACGCTGAACCGGCGCACGAGCGGGTGCAGACGGATCCACGGCCCGTCCGGCCCTGCGGGACGGTACAGGCGGGCGGCGGGCACCCGGTCGAGCCAGCGCGCGGCGCGGTGCGTGAACCAGACCACGCCGAGGCCGTCGTCCTGGTAGCGGCGGGTGCGCTCGAGGACCTCGTCGACCGACGCGGAGGAGACCTGCGCCTCCAGAGCGGTCCGCGCTCCTGACAGCGCGGTGACGAGGACGTCGGCCCGCCAGCCGCCGTGCGCGGCGCGCACCTCCAGCTCCGCCCGGTGGCCGGTCTCCCGCGCGGCGGCGGCCAAGGCCCTCTTGAGAGCGCGGTGTTCCTCCGTCTCGCCGGCGGCCGCGCAGGTGGTGCTGCGGCGGTCGTGTGCGAAGAACCGCCCACCGCGTCCGGACACCTTCGCGTGCATCGCCAGCCCGCATTCCGTGCAGGCCAAAACCGGCCTCGGCCGCACCCGGTACACCGCCTCCCAGGCCATGCCGACACCGAGACCGTCGAGGGTCACATCCAGCGTCCCGTGCCCGTGCAGGCGCGCGGTCAGTGGCATCGGCACGCTCCCCTTTCACTGATCGGCTGCGGGTATCCCTCCAGCCTGCCCGCCCAGTAGCCACAAAGTCGACCGGCCCGCACGTGAGTTGCCCCAGCGAAGCATGACCCGGCACCGGGCGGCGGGCGGCGGCCCGCTGGCGCGTGGGGTCCGATCAGGAGACCGGCAGGCGGCGAGGGGCCCGGCGAGAATCACGAGCGGCCTCCGGCTGCGGGCGGCTGTACAGAAATCTGCGGCACGTAGTTGCATCTGGTGGGCGTCGATGTCGCCTGCGGTGATTCGTGCGTCGCGTAGTTCCTGTGTGGGGCGGGCGGGAGTTGGCCAATCGCGGCCTGGAGGCTGCGGGCGTGCTGGCGGACGGTCGCGTCCCGCCACGGGTCGGTACTGAGGCGACGGGCAGGGCAGTAAGGTGCGCGGCTTCGGGCTTGCCTGGGTGGTGGGCTGCGCGTTCGGCGATGTGGTCGGTGTTGCGCAGGGCGGGTGTGTGGCGGATCGAGGCGGAGGGTGAGGACTGGCAGCGGCATCTGCCATCGCCTCCGGTTGCGCAGGTAGTCGATACGATTGATCACCACTTTTGGCGTATGCGTGCTGTTGATCACCAGGGGGAAGCAATCGTGTCCAGCCGTGTTCAGTCATTGCAGCAAGGTGATCCGCAGCGTGTCGGCCCCTACCGCGTTGTGGGGCGTCTTGGGTCCGGCGGCATGGGCACCGTGTATGCCGCGCTCAGCGGTGCTGGGGAGCGGATGGCTGTCAAGGTCGTGCATCCGGCGCAGGCCGCCGCCGACGAGTTCCGTGCTCGGTTCCGGCGGGAGGTCCACCTGTCCCAGCGTGTTGCGGGGCCCTGCCTGGTCTCGGTGCTTGATGCTGACCCCGATGCGCCCAGTCCGTGGCTCGCTACCGCTTTCGTACCCGGTCCCACCCTCGACCGGTACGTGGCCGCCAGCGGGCCCCTGGCCGGGGCCCGTCTGTATGCCTTGGCCGTGGGTACCGCAGCAGCATTGTCCGCAGTCCACGAAGCCGGTGTTGTCCACCGGGATGTGAAGCCCCAGAATGTCATTCTGGCGCCTTCGGGACCGATGGTGCTGGACTTCGGCATCGCTCATGCCTTGGACGGGACTTCCGTCACCCGCACTGGCGTGATGACGGGCACGCCGGGGTGGATCAGCCCTGAGCATTACCGCACCGGGACGGTCGGCCCAGAGGGCGATGTGTTCGCCTGGGGTGCCCTGGTCGCCTACGCGGCAACAGGGCGTCTTCCCTTCGGCAGCGGTGCTGCGGACGCCGTGGCTTTTCGTGTCCTGTCCGCCGAGCCCGACCTTGACGGCATGGGCGATGATCTGCGCCAGCTGGTGGATAGGGCCCTGTCGAAGGAACCCTCCAGCCGGCCGGCAGCATCCGAACTCGCGCAAGTGTGTGGTGAGTTGCTTGCCAGCCAGACGACAGCCGTCACCGGGCCCGCCGATCTGCCTCAGCCGACGCTGATAGCCGACTTGGTCGGTCTCAATTGGGATCTGCCGTCCGACGAGCCGGTCTGGCCTGCCCCCTCGAAACGCACCGGCCGTACTCGCCTGTACCTGGCGGTCGTCGCAGCCGCTGCCGTCGTGGGGAGCCTCGGTGGCGTCCTCGTCGCCACGCAGTCATCCACCGCCGCTCGGGGACCGGCCTCCGCACCCGGCGGTCAGAGAACGTCGGCCGCCGGCCTCACGCCTGCAGCGCAGCACTCCGCCAGCCCTGAAACCGGCCCCGCGCTGACCACCTCCGACGTACCGTCATCCTCCTCGCCGATTCCTCGTTCTTCGCCTGCCCCCTCTCCCGCTTACACCCGCAGCGACAGCGCTCAGCCCACCGTTGAGGAGTGGGCCGCCGCCCGGGTACCGGCCACACAGGCGGAGAAAGCCGCCGCACAGCGCCTGCGCGAGGGCGCTGCTCCCGTCCTTCAAGGGCAGCAGTACATGGGCGACGAAGTGACCGTCACATTCAACCCCTCGGCGCAGACGATGTTCGTCACCTTCGGCCCTGGAAGCTACCCCGAAGGGCAGAGCTACCAGGACGATGCCGACTGGACCGACATCGTCCGCGGTCTGATGTTCGGCAGCTGCGCAGAAGCCCAGCAGACCTTCCACGACGACATCACCTGGCCCTACGGTCGTGCCGCCGTCGTCTACCGCGAGTCGATGGCCAGCCCCCTCATCGCCAACTTCCGAGAGGTCACCCACACCGACAGCTGCCGCGTATAGCCGCAACACCTCCGCAGAAACCACGGACTCCTACTGCAGGGCCGCAGGGGGCGCGCGGGAGTGTCTAATTTAGACACTCCCACCGCACGCCGGTCATCTGCATGATGGCGTGCGGATCACCCCGGTGCCGTCTCGAGTGTGGCACTGGCGGATCATGCGTACGACGTTATCGCCGTTCGACTGCCCCGGGGAGTGGGCTGGCGGCGCCCCGGGCCACCTGCAGCGCCACCGCCAGCCGCGGGCGCGGCGCGGGCCGACGCTGGCCTGTGGACACCGCACCATCTCCCGTCAGGCCGCGGCCGAGATCCAAGCCAGCGGCAGCGCCCCCCTCTTGAGCCGTCAAGGGGCACGGGGAGAACAGGTCCGGCCGATCCGAGCCTCGCGGCTCGAGACCATCTGGTTCCCCGGGCCCTGTCCCGCGCGCCGTCGTCCCCGTCACTCGCCCGGCATCAAAGCGTCGTCGCATATTCGGCGGGGAAGAGGTCGGCGAGGACGCCGCCTGCCGCACAGAGTTCCTCAAGGGCTCCGCGGGTAAGTGGCCGAGCCGACTCGGCCAACGTCTCGCCCACGCCGGGCAGGTAGGCGATCGTCTCATCGGTCACGAACGCGAGACGCCAGCCGCAGTCGGCGGCGATCAGGACGACTCCATCGCACCGGCGATAGTGCCGTGCCGCGACGACCAGACGGGGCACGCGCGCGTCGATGAACGGGGCGGTTATGCCGCGGACATCGAGCCGGAGCTGGACGGCCGTTACACCCGGCGACGCTGCCAGCCTCAGCTCGTCCAGGCCGAACTCTTCAGCCGTGCGGGCGCACCAGAGGTCGTCGTCGATGAAGTCGATGGCGGCGAGGAGCTGATCGTCGGCCACGTCACAGGTGATGTTTTGTCTGGTTATAGCGGATAGGTAATGGCTTGTCGTCTCGGTCGGATCGAGCAGGCCGTGGGCGAGGGCCGCCGCAAGGACCGGTTTGACGGCGACGACGCGTTCGCGCCGGTCGCTGCCAGGCTGAATCACCAGCCAGCACAGAGCCGCGACGGTTTCAGGCAGCCAGGCGGGCAGCCGGTTGAGCACTTGCGTTCGGGTCGGCGCGTCGAGCTGGTCGAGCCAGCCGTCGCCCTGGCCGGTCCCTACGAACGGCCGCAGCCACAGCTGCCATATCTCGTCCAGGTCGTCGTCGGTGAGCTCGGCCCGCTCCGGATGGCGGGCTTGGTCGAGGCGGAGGTGGGCGAGGGTAATGGCCATCACGGCGAAGTTCCCGGCGGGGGCGAACGGATCGACCCATACAAGGCGTGGATCGGTTTGCGCGGCGGCCCAGCGGCGCAGGACGTTCCGGGCGCGCATCCGGATTCGCGTGGACGGCTTCCAGGAGCGGGGCGGCCTGTGCTCACCGTGGTCAGGTTGCTCGTGTGTGCGGTCGAGAAGCTGTGCGAGCAGCGAATGCGGATGCGGGCTGGCGATGGTCGGGGTACGGGCGCGGAGTGCCTCGAGCAGTTCGACGAGCGGTTCGGCGCCATCGAGCGTATGGCGCCTCCACACGCGGTTGTAGACACTCGCCCGGGGGTCGCGTGCGAGCTGTTCACGTTCGAGGCGGTCCCACAGGTCGTCATCCGTCTGTTCACCGTGCTCGCCACGGGCCTCCGTTGCGGTACCGGTGGTCGTGGCCAGTTCGCTGACATCCATGGTGAGGTTGCGGTGCAGCCGGATGAGTGCCCGGCCGAGAGGTGTGTCCAGATCTGCGCCGTGGAGTTCGGGGGGAATGTCGCCGCCGGAGCGGGCCGAGTTCTTGATGAGCGTGGCGGCGAGGGCGACGGGGTCATCAACGATGACACGGTTCGACAGGACTTGCTCGTCGCCGTCGAGGAGTTGGACAAGTCGGCCTTCCAGCGGCCCGGCGGTCAGCGCACGGCCGTTGTCGCCGGCGGTGAGGGGCTGATGACATGTGAGGTCGTCGAGGAGCCAGTCGTCGCTCCAGGGTGGCTCGGTCGTGATCTCGATCCGGCCATCGGGAAGCGCGGTGGCGGTCACAAGCTGCGCTGTGGGGGATTCCGGCTCCGGGTGGGTGCGGAAGCTGAGGGACGTCAGAGCTCGGAGACTGTGTTCCCGAACCGCCACGCCGGGCGGCACGAAAGCGGCCCGAACCTCGTCGGTCTCCAGCGGGGCAAGGACAGCGAGTTCGATGTTGCCCTGGGCGGCGTGGGTCAGCCTGAGCGCGGCGCTCGAGAGGTTCGCCGATCCGGACACTAGCCACGCTCGCGGTCCCGCCAGGATGCCGATGAGCTTTGCGTGGACGAACTGATCGGGCTCATAGGCAGCCACGGACACGCCAGCGCCGCTTGCGGCAAGCCGCTCGGCGAGTCGCTCGCCGTTGACGCTCGTCGACCCGGTGACGAAGAGCTTCACCCTTTCGGGCTTCAGCATGTCGAGCAGGGCGCCGACTGCGACGGCATTAGCGTCGTAGAAGGGAGCGGCCAGCCACAGCTCGTTCACCCGAACTCCCGACTCGGCGACTACGGCCGCAAGCTGGTCGGCGATCGGGGTGTCAAGGTTGTGCAGCAGGGGCGATGGCACGTGCTGGGTGGCCACAGCCGGGGACGGGATCTGGCCTTCGAGGTGCTGGAACCGTGCGGCGAGCGTGGTGTCACCGACTATGCCGACGAGGCGCCGCATCCACGATCGCCACGCGGCGATGGCGGCGTCGCCGACAGGGGTGCCAGACCGGAAGGTGGTGAACGCCTCGCGGCCATCGTCCAGACCTCCGGCCGACAGGTTTCCGGAACCGACCAGCAGCGTGGCCCTGGCACCGGTGACCGCCAAATAGGACTTGGGGTGGAATGCCCCGCTGATCCGGACCCCGCGCAGGAGCCAGCGGCGGTTCACGGTTGCGAGCGTGTCGGCGCGCTCCGCTGGTATGCGGGCAAGGCTGGTGGTGAGACGCCGATGGTCAGCCAGCACGGCGATGTTGAGCGGCGGTTCGCCGAGCCGGGCGAGCAGGAACTCGTTGAACAGTCCGAGATCCATGGTGTACGTCGTGGCCCATAGCGCCTGCGCGCCGCCGGTGAAGAGTTCGACGATGGGCTGGACTGTGGGTATCACCGGACCGTTTTCGGGAGTGTCCGTCATCCGAGGACCTCTTCGACGAATCTCATTCCCCGTGCGGTCAGAGTTGCAGGACTTTTATCGTCGGCGGTCTCGCTCCACAAGCCGAGGTCCCAAGTGAGGGACGACAAGGGCGCATTGCGAACAGCTGCCAGCGGGAACCGCCCGATTCCGTGGTCGTAGAAGCGCAGCAGGCCGTCCTCCCAACGGAAGCGGAAGGTGAGTTCCGGCAGCTTCGAGTACGCGATCCGCTCATGGACGGGGATGACGAACCGTGACACCAGCCACCACAACGTGTCCGCCACAGTGGGGCTATCGGCCAGATGGCTGCCCAGGGCTGCGATGACGCCAGCGATCGAGGGCTGCCATCCCGACCTGATGCCGGCGGCCTTCTGCCAGCCGTCTCCTGCGCGGCCTTCCATCCGGCGGGCCAGCTCAAGCACCACCACAAGACCGGAGGAGGCGGTATCGAGCCGGCTGGTGAGCCGTCGCAGATCGTCCAGCGGTGCAGTTGCCACATCCACGTCGGTGCCATCGGCATCCGAAACGGCGAGCGTCCCGGCCGCCAGCTGGGCGGCGAGGGCAGTGGTCAAAGAGGTCGGGTCAAGGTCCGGTTGCCCGGCAGCCAGACCAGCAGCGACCCTGCGCACCTCATCCCAAGTGAGGCCGCGGCCAAGATCACGGGTGCGGGTCAGGCCGGCTCGGCAGAACTCGGACCAAACCGAGCAAAGTGCCTCCTGCCAGACGTCTTTGGCTATCAGCGCAGCCCACTGACCCGCTACCACGGCATGGGCTTCGCTGCGGGGCGCCGGCGGCGACCACAGCGCGTCCCGGTACGCGGTCTCCGAGGCGACGACGCTCGGGGCAGTGTCGAGGAGCGAGAGGTAGTGGCCAACGCTGAGGCGCCGTTGCCGCACCCCCGCCTCCGAGAACACCTCCCCGACCACTGTCGGACCATCGTCGACGCCCAGCAGTTCGCTGTTTTCCCCGACCACGGTGGAGAGCACTTCGGCGTCCGGGGTGTCCGTACCGAACAGCGCAGCGTGGACGGCGTCACGCTCTTCAGGCAGCTCCCGCAGTCGGCACAAACAGGCGACATGGGCGTACTCATCGATCACATCGGCCGGCAGGTCGTCGGCCGCCCACATGGCACGCTGGTAGTACGCGGTGTGCTCCACGGCCGACTTGAATGTGTTCGCGAGCCGCCGAGCCCGGTCGGTATCGTAGAGCACGTCGATGGGGATCGGCCGACCGCCGAGCAGCGTCCCTGTTCTGGCCACGATGCCGAACTCGGCCATCGGCGAACGGTAGTACAGCCCGTAGCCGCCAAAGGCGCTCTCCACCGATTCACCCCGCCCATAGGGCCCCGGCCCCATCGCCAGGCCGCTCAGTTTGCGGGCCCCCACTGGACTCGATCCGCAGTCCCGGGGGCAGCGCAGTACAGCCAGGCCGTACTCCCACTCCCGACGTTTGATGAATGCCGACAGCGTATTGCCGTCAGCCGCGAGGTGCCGGTCGCGGTACTCGGCGAGCAGGAAGGCGTGGAACGAGAAGTAGCGGGCCCGCCGCGACAACTCCAGGATGCCGGGAAGCAGGACCGGCATCAGCCGGTCCTGCGTGGTCGTCTGGAGTCCGAGCGGGTCCCGGCCTTCTTTGAGTTTCAGCGAGGCCTCGATCCAGGCGGGTGCAGGCACCTTCGTCCCGTCTGCCCTCAGCCCCTCAAACTTCGCTGTCACCTGTTCGCGTCTCCCATGCGCCGACTGCAGAGGTTCACCGTAGAGGTCCGGTCGCGAGCAGGGCACGACCGAGAACTCGAGTTCCGAAAAAACGCCGCAGCTGTTGGAGGAAGGAGCGCAGCAGGTCAGTGGCCCGGTACCCGCCGCTACCTGACATACCAGCTGCAGCAGGCGCTCAGGCCGCGAAACTGCCCGCGGTGGCAAAGAAGCAGGCGCCGTCCGGGGCTGCCAATCGTCGGTATTTTCGCCGCCTGTGGCCGTTCTGAACGTGCTGCCTCATGACCGGCAAACCCACCGCGCCTGCACGGTCGGACCGCAGGTCACCGTCAAGTGCGCGGAATGCGGCGCTGTCATCCGCCGACGGCGCGGTGAAGGCGGGCCGCCCGGTGGAGGGACGATCCGTGGCGACTGCAGCGGGAACAGCAGCCCGCCACCATGGCCGGAGGCTTGCGCGTCATGACCGCGCACATTCGGGCGGCTCGGGGACCCGGTGGCGGGCCGCCGTGTCCGCCGAACACCGCTTCCACATCACCCAGTTGGTCATGGAGGCCGACGCGCAGCTGGTGGAGCTGCGCGGCGTGCACAGCGGCACCACCCCCGAGGTGAGCCCACACCCTGCTCCAGCACCTCAGTGAGAGTGCCGCCCTGATCGATCTCCGTTCAGGCCCTTAATCCGCTCCGCGGCAGGCCTGGTTGGCGCCCGATCTGGCGGGTCCTCTCGTCGCGAGTAGCGCCTCCCGTCTGCGGAGAGGAAACGGGAAACAGTGCCATTTGCCTTGTCCGTCCAGTCAGGAGTGCCGCACTCTTTCGTGCAGCAACCCTCTTGCACCTGGATGGACGGTCCTGGAGGTTTCCGTGCCACAGCCGTCCAGCGAGTTCGGCGAAGAGCTGAGGAAGCGGCGCTTGGGCGCCGGATTGAGTCTGACAGCGCTATCCGCGGTCGTGCACTACAGCAAGGCGCAGTTGAGCAAGGTCGAACGAGGCATCAAGGCGCCCAGCCGTGATCTGGCTCGGTTGTGCGACGCCGCCCTCCACGCCGGCGGAGCGCTGATCGCTCTGATCGCCCCGCCCGCTACTGACGTACCGAAGGAACCGGCTCCCTACGGGGTCAACGAGGAGGAGTGGGTGATGCAACTGTCACCGGATGGTTCGAGCGGGTTTCAGCCCGTGGGTCGGCGGCAGGTCGTTAGCGCCGGGGCAGCCTCGCTGATGAACTGGCGTACGGGCGGCCAAAGCCGCGTATCGCAGAGCGGGGGCGTGGGGATGCTGGATGCATCCCGTTCGCTGTTCACGCACTACCGGCGGCTCGGCCAGAGCGTTGAGCCCGGCTTCCTGCTGCCCGGGCTGATAGCGCAGACCCATACACTGCGGGAGTTGTCCGCACACGTGGATTCCCGCACCCGCCAGGAGTTGCTGGCGCTGGGCTCCCGGTACGCCGAGTACGTCGGCTGGCTGGTGCAGGAGACGGGTGACGAGCAGGCGGCGCTGTGGTGGACGCAGCGCGCGGTAGACCTTGCTGCAGCCGGTGGCGACCGGGCACTGGCCGGGTATGCGCTGGTCCGGCGGGCCCTGGTCACGCTGTATCAGGACGATGCCGAGCAGACCGTTGCTCTGGCACGTCGGGCGCAGAGCGGCACGCTCCCGCCGCGGATCCGGGGTCTTGCCGCGCAGCGCGAGGCGCAGGGGCACGCTCTCGCCGGCGATGGTGACGCGTGTTTACGCGCTCTGGACCGGGCCCGGACACTGCTGGCCCGCCAGGAAAGCGAGGGCGACGCTCCCGTGATCGGCAGCATGCATCTGCCTGACTCGGCCGGCATGATCACCGGGTGGTGTCTGTTCGACCTCGGCCAGATGCGGAGGGCAGCTGAGGAATTGGACCGCCAACTTGCGCTGGTGTCGCCTGATGCGGTGCGTACGCAGGTGCGTTACGGCGTACGCCGGGCGCTGGCTTATGCGTCGCACGGTGAGATCGACCACGCGTGCGCATTGGCGGCGCCGCTGCTCGACGGAGTGGAGGCTGTCCGGTCCGCGACCGTGACGATCGACCTCCGTCGCCTCTCCCGCGTCTTGGCCCGCTATTCCGGCCACGCCCTGGTGCGCCGGCTGGAGCCACGCCTGGCAGTGCTATCCCGACTCCCTGTCTCCTGAGAGGAACCTGGCATGCCCGACGTGTTCATCAACTACCGCACAGGGGACGGCAATGAAATCGCCGCCCTGATCGACAACGAGCTTGCCAACCGTTTCGGCAAGGACCGGGCGTTTCGCGCCTCGAGGTCCATCCCTCCGGGCTCCACCTACCCCGACGCCCTCCTCATGAGCGTGCGCCGCAGCGCACTGGTGCTGGCGATCATCGGGGCCGACTGGCTCAACTTCCAGTCCAGGCTGCGCGACCCGGAGGACTGGGTCCGCAAGGAGATTGTGGAGGCGTTCAACTGCGGAGTGCCGGTGGTGCCCGTCCTCGCAGGCAGGGGGACGGAACGCCTGCGCAAGGAAAGACTGCCGGACGAGCTGGCGAGGCTGGCCGAACTGCAGTCCGTGCGGCTGGACACACAGAACGGCGAAGCGGACTTGAAGCGCCTGGGCGACCTGGTAGCCGAGATGGTTCCCGAGCTGTACGACCTCGAGCACGCCGAAGTACCGACGCCTGCTCCCGGCTCCGTCTCCAATTCGGCTGGCGCCGTCAGCGGAACGGCCGTGCAGAGCCGTGACTTCACCGGAGATGTCGGCAACACCGTGATCAAAGGATCGACCGGTCCTGTGCATTCCGGCCAGGGAAATATCTACCAGAACTCGCGCCATGTTTCAGGTGACCGGCACTACTCGGGCGACGGCATGACGAGCATCGAGGGTGATCAGCGTGGTGACATCCGCCACCGGTTCGGTGACTCGGGCCAGCCCGAGGACGACGAACGGTGAGCGATACGTTCACCACGCGCGTCGAGCAGCCCGGCGGGCCGGTGCACGCCGGCTCGGGTGACTTCTACAGCTACACCGTCAATGTGGGCCTTGGTGACCAGGAGACGCCCGGCCGAAGTCCGCGCCGCATCGCAGATGACCAGCTCCGCCTTCTTCGGCAGCAGTTCGTCGACCCCGCCGGGATGGGCATGGCACGCCGGGTGCTCGACGGCAGCAGTACCGTGATCCTGCACGGCGCTCCTGGCAGCGGCAGGACCGCGGCAGCCTGCGTCCTGCTGTACGAGGTTCACCAGGGCACCGGTATCTTCCGCGAGCTTCTGCCCGGGGAGGAGGAGGGGGCCCTCACCGATCCGGGCCTGGTCGGCGTCGGTGACCGGCTGCTGTTGAACCTTGCCGAGGCGGACGTCTCCCAGTGGGCTCAGACGCGTAGGGACCTGTCTGCTCTGCGCAAGGCCGTGCAGGAACAGCAGGCGCATCTGGTGGTCGTCATGCCGCATGATGGCGCCTTGGAGTCTCACCTCCAGCCCTACCGAGCCGATATTGCGCGCCCGCCGGCCATGGAGGTCTTCCGGCGGCATCTGCGTCTCCACCGGCTACCGTACGAGGAGTACCTGGTTCCTGCCCCGGCGCTAGATGAATTCCTGGCAGAACAGCCGCCGATGGAGGAGATCGCGCACTTCGCCGACCGCGTTCGCCGAGCCCGTGCGGCGTCTCCGGTTCGTGGGGGGTTCGCCGCTTGGTGCGAGCAGTCCCGCGACGCGCGCACTCAGTGGCGCAAGGAGGTCGCCGAACTCGTCTCGACGAAGTGCGCCGCCCAGCAGCGGGCGCTGCTGTTTGCCGCCGCCATGCTCCACGGCGCGCATGCTGACGTCGTCCACCGCGGCGCCGCACTTCTGCTCAGCACCCTCAACACGCCTCGGGACGAGACGCCTTTACTCGAAGGCAAAGACCTGGCCGAGCGCTTGGCGGAGATCGGTGCAGCAGCCGGTCCGGATGGCCGCGTGCGGTTCGACAGGCTGGACTACGACGCCGCGGTCCGCGCCCACTTCTGGGACCACATGCCTGACCTGCGGCACCTGTTCAGCTCCTGGACCGCCCAGAGTGCGGAGCTGGACGATCCGCATATCACTTCGGATCTACGCAAGCGACTGGTGGGCCGGCTCGCCGACCAGTACTTGCGCACCGGACGGGGAAACGATTTGGCATTCCTGGCGGAGGAGTGGAGCGCTGCGCCCACGAGCCGTGCCCGGCTGGAGGCCGCTGTGGACACATTGGCCTGCGGTCTGAACGACCCGCGCTACGGCCGAAGCCTGCGGATGCTCGTCTACTACTGGTGTAAGGGGAAGCATCTGACGGGGAACCTCGCGCATGTTCTCCTACGCGCCTGCACTGACGTGATCGCCCCCACTCACCCTGACCAGGCCGTGACCCGCTTACATCACCTGGCCCGCCGGGAACGCGGCGCCACCCCCGCTCTCGATGCGTTGTGCCGCCTGGCAGCGACCAGTGCCCGACTTCGCCGCCGCATGCTCGACCGCCTCACCTGTCATTCGGCCGCACCGACCGTCGACGCCCGCCTCTTCCTGCGGATCTGCGACCCCGTGGCACTCACGGACCCAGCAGGCGCACTGCGCCCGCTCATCGACGAAAAGGGCGTCCAGGACTGCGCGGTAGCAGGCTGGGCGGAGGCACTCGCCCGACTACCGCAGCCGCACTGGCAGCCGTACGCCGAACGATGGCTGCACACAGCCTGCACCGCCGACAAAAGTCGCGACCGGCTGCTCGCTCTGTTGGTCGATGCCGCGGGCCGAAACGGCAGCACCCTCGCAGCGCTGTACTCGGCCGCCCGCGCCGCAGAGCCCGCCGCCCCAGGTGGGCGGGCATCCGGCGCCGCAACCACCGAACACCTACTCCAGAAGATCTCCACGGCCCAGGGCCTACGCCCGTCGGCCGCACCGCCCAGGGGGACCACACGATGACCACCGGCCGCAAGACGACGATCGTTTTCCTCACCGTCCTGTGTGCCCTACTGCTGACCATCCTCGGCCTGGTGCAGGAATGGCCCGCATGGGCGTGGGCCGCCCTGGCCCTCGCCGTCATCGGCGCTCCCGCGGCAGCCTTCAAGATCGCAGCGACACGCCGCGGCTCTCTACCCGCCGACTTCACGAACTTCCTCCCCGCCGCTCCGATCGAGCGCAGGGAACACCACGTCAGCCGCGTCGCACTGCCCAGCCGATGGCCCGACTACGACTTCGTGTTCTCCGCCACCGTACGGTGGCACCCTCTCGAAACCCACGGCGACGACCCCGTCCTCAACCCGGCAGGCCTCGCCGTCGAAGCGGTGCTGGACCGCGCCCGCACGCTCACCGAACAGCGGGAGCCCGGCCGGGCCTCACTCGTCCAGCACGAACTGAGCGGTGCCCTCAGCAGAATGCGTCCGGACCACACCGGCCATCTCCAAGTCATGGCAGAAAACGTCACGCTCACCTTGCACGAACCCGACCAGGAACGGCTGACCAAACTCGCTGAGATCCGCAAGGACAAGGCGGTCTGGGAACACCAGCGCACATACGAGAAGAGCAAGCGCGAGTACCTGGGCGACGACGTACTCAAGGACACTGGCAGCGCGGTGGTCTGGTGGCTGGCCAAGAACGACAACCACGTAGAGAAGACCGTGGCAGACCTCGGTCTCCTTGCCCAGCTCACATCCGCAGCCAACGACGCCGATATCCCCGAGCGGCTTCAGGACCTCATCCCCACGTCCAGCGAGACCTCCACGCCTGCCGAACGGGAACCGACAGCTTCTGACCACTTCGATGCCTTCCTCACCGGCATGGGCTTCACCAGCGGAGATGACCGACGGGGAATGCTCACCAAGCAGATCGCCGACATCATCAGAACGCAGGACAAACACGAGACGGCTGATGAACTGCTGCGCCGCTACGACCCGCCAGCAGCCTTCACTTCCAACGCGGGCGACCAGCCAGAAGAGCCAGAACACCCCAGATGACGCAGACGGCCGAATACCCGGAGCTCAGATCTACTTGAAGGAGAACCATGGACAGCGAGTTGGCCGCGTTGACCGCGTCAGGAGCGACCGCCCTGGTCTCACTCATGGTCACCGATTCCTGGACGCACGCCCGCGAACTCCTGCGGCGGTTCCTCTCACGCAACGATCCAGGCAACTCCACGATCACCGATCTGGACGCCGCGCGGGACCGGCTCCTCGCCTCCCAGTCCACTGGCCGTCCACACGAGGCCCGCGAGACCGTCGAACAGTGGGACGCATACCTACGACATCTGTTGGAGGCACGCGCCGTCTCCGGCGCCGAACTGCGCGAACTGCTCACGTCGTTGCAGCACCTCCAGAGCGGAGCCGCGCGGCCGGGCACCGTACACAACCACGTTAAAGGCGGTGTACACCACGGCCCAGTCATCCAATCAGGCCGGATCACCGGACTGACCATCCACGCCCACCACCCCGACCCGCCACAGGACTGAGTTCTGAGCACACAGGCTGTCGTGGGCGAGTCCGTGAGGCAGAGGGAAACGGTAGGTACCGGCGCCGTAGACGGAGTGGATCTGGTTGTCCGCCGCCCAGCTCAGCTCCAGTACCGCGCCGTCCAAGGCTCCGCCATCGACGACGGCCGCCAGCAGGTCGGGCCCGTTGGTGATCTGCGTGAACCAGCCCGCGCGCTGCGGCAGGGTGATAGGGACTGTAAAACGTTCGGCCCTGTCTCACATTCGGTGATGACGGAGCGTGCCGCTATCCGAGGAGGATGCGGTGGCGAAGGAGAGTGAAGCCTGCTCGTCCGTGCATCTGGCGCGCCATCCGCTTGGTCTTGGTGTTGACGCCCTCGGTGGGGCCGTTGCTGTACGGAAGCATGAGCGCGGCGATCCCGGCGTCGAGGTCCCGCTCCAGGCCCCGGGTGAAGGTGTGCAGGTGAGGCAGATCGACTGCGGGCCTGGACGATCCAGCGCGAGAGTGCGTCGGCATTTCCTGCGCAAGGCGTCAGGAGTTTGGCGAAGCCCCCCCGACAACGGCGGCCAGTTGGGTCATCTCGGGGCAGGCTGCGGTGATCCGGGCCAGCAGCTCGCGATGCTCGGCCTTGGGTTGTCGGGCCTGGTGAGGATCATCTGGGCGAGCCGGCGCGGGGAGATGTGGCTGCGGCCAGCGTCCGCGCGGCCCTGGTTGATGTACTTGTGCAGGGAGGTTGAGGCAGCCGGTGAAGCCGAGGGCCTTGATCTCTTCGAAGAGGTGCTTGACGGGGACCGCGGGGTCTTCGGCCCGGCGTTTGCGCAAGTACTCGCGGTAGGGGTCGACGAGGCTGGCACGGTACTTGGGGACGCAGAGCATCCGCTCGGGCCGGTCGGCTCGCGCGTAGCGTTTGACGGCGTTCAGCGCCAGCGGCGGGCGGCGGGTGCACTCAAGGCCCACGCCCTTCTCGAGCAGGCCGTGGATCTGATGCCGGCGTTCGAGGGTGGTCTGGGCGCGGGGCCCGTCGTACAGGGGCGCATCCAGCACGGTGGCCCAGCAACTGCTGTGGCCTTGACCTCGTTCAGGGCGGCTTCCCAGCGTCCCCCGGAGCGAGTAGCTTCCACTCGCCGTTCGTCCAGCGTGTGGGGCCGCCCGACGTGGGCAGCCGTATCACCAGCACGACATGCGAGGGGGACATGAGGAACGCCACTGGACCGCGTGGGCTGTTTGTTGGATCCAGCGGCGCCTGGGTACGAGCGCATCGCCATCGCTGACCAGGGGCGGAACGCGCTGTAGTGAGTGAGCCCGAAACACAGAAGCCCGACCGCTGAGCGGCCGGGCTCTGGTGGGTGGATTTATTGACTTTCCCCCTGGATGGGGCTTTTGCCCCTCCCGCAGTGTCGAGCCAACGCGCCAACGCGCCCGACAGCTGAAACAAACGGATTCGTCCGGGCTAGTGGACGAGTTCCCATGCGATTGTTGCCCGCTTGGACGGACTCCAATTAAGGGCTATTAAGAGTTGTTTCCCTCGACGTGTCAAATCCCCCGGCAGGCACTCGGACGAAGGGCCTGATTCCGCGCCTCTGGCCTGCATTGTTGCGCACCTGTTTGTTTCCTTAGTTTCGGTCCACGGATCGAGTCGGACGAAGTCGGATGCCGGGAAACAATGGCATCTTCCGGCCCGAAGTGATGGACCCGTGGGGCACATGTGTACGAAGTGAAATCCTCGGGCCAATGGTTCAAAATGCAAGGAAACAGGGTTAGTTGTGATGCGGTCGCGTGCGGGCTTATCTTGTTGAAAACGGAGCCCTGAACGGGTGATCTCGGTCAACGCCAACGCCGTGATCATGGATTTCTTTCCGGGTGCCGGGCTAGACAGGATCGAGATCAAGGAAAGAAATGACCATTCGCCGTTTCTCGCGTTCCCCCGGTAATTTTTCCATCTCCCGGGCCGGTACGCCGTACGGGACCGCTGCCTGCGTCACGGCTCCGGTCCCGTACGAGGAGTTCCTTTTCCTCCCCACCCGTTTCGTGGTGCTGGTGATCGTGATCATCTGCTACGTCGGAGGGTTCTTGGGTCTGCTCCGTGCAGGTCACGACCCCCTGGACATCGTCAGCGTCCTCTACCTCGCCTCCGGTGTGGCGGTCGACATGGCCCGCCGCGCCATTGGCCTGATGCGCCGCTGACGGCAGTACCCACGCCGCCCACCAGGGCAAATGCCGACCCCATCCGGGTCGGCATTTGCCGTATCACCACGAATACCGGAGGACGCGCTGATGGGGCGCCCCGAGAAACCGATCTTGTCGTACGACTGTGCTGCTGGAGGCTTCGCCTGCGTGCTGCGCGGCGCCCGTGAACGGGCTGGCTCACCCAACTACCGCACGATGGCGGAGACCGAGAGCTGCAGCGTCTCGTACTCCCAGCTCTCCAAGGCCGCCAGTGGCAACACCGTGCCGAGCTGGGCGGTCACCGAGTCATTCCTCAGCAGCCTCAACGAGCTGTCGATGAACGAGCGGCCGGGGGACCCGCCGGAGGACATCGGCATGTGGTTCGAGCGGTGGAAGAAGGCTGCGGAGCGCGAGGAGACCGAGGGCGCAGCGCCGCTGCGTCGCCGCCGGGCTCGCCACGCCCGGCCTGGCGAGCCGATGATCGTGCCCACCGCCGCCGACCCCACAAAGGCGACCACGCCGAAGGAGTTCATCGTCCAGCTGAAGATCCTTCAGGCCTGGTCCGGGCACAACCAGGCGGAGATCTGCAGGCGGTCCAAGGTGCCCACGAGCACGATGAGCAACACACTGGGGCGCTCCACGCTGCCCACGTGGTCGTTCGTGGAGAAATTCGTCACCGCGTGCGGAGGACGCAAGTCCAGCCTGCAAATCTGGCGGGACGCCTGGCGCAACATCTGTGTCATACCGCTCCTGGACGACGCCCCCACGGCCGGCGCCGGGGTGCGCATCGTTGAGGAGGCGCTGAATCTGGGATCCGACTCGGCGGGCGAGCAGGTCGCCGAGACCGTCGCCTACCTGAAGAAGGCCAAGAAGGCCAAGAAGGCGACGGGCGCCAGCATCCCGCGCCAGCGTCATGCCTGGTTGCAGGACGCAGTCGAGGGCAAGCCCGGCAGCGAGCTCGTACTTCTGACCAGCCTCGTGCCGGACTTCCCCCCGAGGCTCGGCCCCCCAGCGCGTCGCCCTTCTTGAGCAGACGTCACCAGCCCGTATCCGCGTCGACGAGCGCGGACTCAATCTCTGGACGCTAGCCCGGGGCCCACCAAGGGGTCCCGGGCTTCGCCGTGCACATGAACGTCGTACGGCTCAACGACCCGGTCCGTGACCGGTCACGGGTCGTACGGGCGGTGGTCCGCAGGCGAGTCCCGTTGAGTGGTCGACACCTTCTCTATGTCGGCAACCTTCTGCGGCACCACACTCCGCGACGTACGCACCGCGGAACAGGTCGACGAGCGGACCCTCGTCGACCGGCCGAGGGAAGTGGCGCGCCCATCGCTGATGCCAGCGCCGCACTCGAAGGTGCACCCGAGCCTCGCGCGGCGCCGGGCACGCTGGTTCGGCTGGACGGACTACCTGGCGACACGATCCCGTGCGCGTTCCCCGTGAGGCATAGACGCTGTGGGCCTAGCCCGGTTGAGGGCTGAGGCGGTCTGGGCCAAGCGGCAAGTGGTCTGCCCAGAGTGCGGGGCATTCGGCCTCGCCGGTGAGGTGAGGTCTACGTTCACCTGTCCTCGGCCTGCGGTGATGGTGACAGGGATGGGGCTGGGTGGTCCTCGATCCAGGACAGGCCTCCGATGTCGAGGCGGCGGCGGGTACGGGTGACGGCGACGTAGGCGAGACGGGCTTCGCCGTCGTCGATCGGACCGGGCATCGCATGACCGGTGTCGTCCAGTTGGTCGCTGTCCTTGGGCGGGGTGAAGTCGTCGGCGATTCTCACGCAAGGCCATTCGCGGCCCTTGGCCTTGTGGGCGGTGGAGACGGTGACCTCGGCCTGTTGCTCGGGGAGGAGTTGAGCAAGGGCGGACAGGACGGCGTCGGTGCCGTGGGTGTCGACGAGGTCGACCAGAGGCTGCAGGTCACGTCCGGCCGGATCGTGGGCGGCGTAGTCCTGAAGCTCACCCCAGGAGGGGAACAGGACCAATTCGGGATGGGTGGTGCAGCGGCCGTCCTTTAGATCACGGGCGGCCAGGGCCAGGGCGCGCAGGCTGTCTCCTCCCCCGACCAGGGCTACCCGGTACCCGGTAGTCAGCAGGTCCATGACCTGGGCGATGGCGCCAACGTTGGTGCGGCACAGCACCGCGTCGGGACGGGTGAGGGGACCGATTTCGGTGGGCACGGTCTCGGTGCCGGTGAGGCGGATCGGGGCATCGGCGATGGCCAGCCACCGGTTGGCCTCGTCGGCGAGGCGGGGGCCGAAGCGGAAGGACTGGGAGAGGGCGAGCTGGGTGCCGTCGAAGCCGGTCATGACGTCTTTGGCTCCACGCCAGTCGTAGATGGCCTGGGCGGAGTCGCCGACCATGACCAGCTGGGCGTGGTCGCGCTGGTCGAGGAAGATCTGCTCGACGACGGGGTTGGTGTCCTGAGCCTCGTCGAGGAGGAGGAACTCGGTGCCAATTTTCGGGCTCGTGAGGGCCCAGATTTTCAGGTAGTGGTCGTGGTCGAAGCGGACCGCGCCGTCGTCAGGGTGCTGAAGGTCGGTCCAGGCTTTTCGGGCGAAGGGGACGATGTGGGCGGCGAGTTGGGCGTGCAGGTCGCGGTCGTCCAGGCCGCGCAGGTGGGGGACGTGGTGGCGGGTGATGGCGGGGTCGGCGGTGTGGCAGAAGCGGGCCACCGTACGCAGGGCGGCGTTGGAGAGTGTTCGTTGTGACAGGTCGCGTTCGCCGATGCGGAGGGCTTTGGTGATGCCGAGGGCTTGTCCGGTCTGCCAGGCGTGGCGGCGGGGGGCGCCCAGGCGGTGGGTGTAGCGGTGGCCGATGGCGGCGTAGGCGAGGGCGTGGGCGGTCTTGCAGGTGACGGTGGGCGGGAAGCGGATGCGTGCGTCCTGGGCGATGGCCCGGTTGTAGGCGAGGTAGCGGCCGCGGCGCTGGGTGGCGTGGGCGAGCTGGGCCAGGGTGGTGGTTTTGCCGGTGCCTGCTCCGGCTTGAAGGGCCAGGTGGTCGCCTGTGTGGAAGGCGTCGGCTGCGGCTTGTTGTTCGTCGGTGGGGGTCAGCACGGCGTGGCTCCGGGGGTGAGGGTGAGGGCGCGGCCGACTGCGGCGAGGAGATGGGGTGCGGTGGTGTGGGCGAGCAGGTTCTGGACCTTGCGGTCGAGGCGCTCGGCTTCTGCGTCGGCGTGTCGGGCGAGGGCCCGGTGGAGGGCCATCTGGAGGAAGAGGCGGAGTGGTTGTCCCGCGCTGTCGGCGGCGGCCTGGAGGTCAGCGTGTGTGGCGGGCGGGTAGGCGAGGTTGAGGAGGATCTTGCCGTCCGCGTTGGGGTAGTGCGTGGTGATCACGTCGATGGGGAGCAGTGCGCCGGTCTGGTGGCGCAGTCGGTTGAGGGCCTTGCCTGGGGTTTTGGCGGATACCAGGGCCAGGAGGTGGGTGGTGTCGTGGTTGGCTGCGAGCGGCGTTGTGCGGGTGGCCTGGTGGAGTTCGGCTGGGGTGAGGGGCCGGGTCAGGGTGATGTCCAGGGCGTGGTGCGGCATTGTCATCCCTTCCCGTGGTGGTCGGGCGTGGTGTGGGGCAGGCGGGTGTGGATGTGTGCCGCGTGGAGGAGGGGGTCGAAGACCTGCCATCCGGCCAGGGCGAGGTCGGCGGCGCCGGGATTGGTGGCGTGGTTGGGGCAGCGCTGGGTGCGCCAGCGCATCTGCTCGGTGTACGGCAGGCGGCTGAGGTCGTAGACGGCCATGAGTGTGGCGGGCAGGGTGAGTTGGCCGCGTTGTGGGCTCGCGGGGTGCAGCGTCCATTGGCCTTGGGGGGTGTTGGGGTCGAGGACGGGCTGGGGGCAGCGGTGGCGGTGTCGGGTCTGGGCTACACACCGGATGCCTTCGATGGGGGTCTGGGCGAGGTAGCGGCCCAGGAGGAGTTGCACGATGGACCGGGCGGGGCGGTTGCTGTCGGCGGGTGGCTTGCAGGCGGCGGGCGGGGGAGGGGTGAAGACGCCGGTGTCGGTGAGGCGGCGGGTGCGGATGGCGAGGTGGCGGCGTACCGCGTCAAGGTGCGGGCCGGTCCGGGTGGTGGGGGTGCGGTCCGGGCAGAGCATGGCGTGCGGGACGCGGCACCAGGTGCTGCCGTCGCCGTGGGGGTGGGCGATGCCGCTGCTCAGGTGCCAGCGGCAGGATTCGGGGACGTGGGCGGCGGTCAGTTCGGCGGGGTGCAGGGCGATGGGCCGCTGGTCGGTGCGCTGGTAGAAGTCGATGCGGTTGCCGCATCGGCGGCAGCGGCCGCTCTGGCCGGCGCGCAGTAGGCGGCTGGGGCTGGTGGCGGTGACGCGTAGCGGGCGGCGCGTCGATATGGTGCGGGGGCTGCCGTCCCAGTGGCGGCCGGTGGAGAGGGTGTTGGGGTGCATGGCGGGGACCGTGTCAGGCGACACCCGGCGATGGTGGGGATGGACAGGGTGGTGTCCCCCGGGCGGCCCAGTGGCATCGAACGCGCATAGCAGTTGGCGTGCGCAGGTTTGATGCGTGCTCGCCGGTTCGGGTGAATCGTAAAACGGTGGGCGAGCGGGGGTAGTGCGGTCAGGAGTCTGGGGTGCCGGGTGGGGTGTGGTTGTCGCAGATGGGGCCCAGCAGGTGGTCGATGGGGACGTCGAAGGCGTGGGCGAGGGCGTGCCAGGTGGTGACGCTGCCGGTGGTGCGGCCGTGTTCGAGGTCGATGAGGGTGCGCCGGGCGAGGCCGCTGCGGGCGGCGAGTTCGTCGAGGGTCCAGCCGCGCGTGTCCCTCAGCCGCGCCAGCGTCACGCGCAGCGCAGTGAGGTCGGGTTCAGGCGGCAAGATCGCCACTCCACCATCCGACGGTGCAGACCCCTGCCCTGTCAGTGCGGGTTTCTGCACTATCGATGCAGGTGGACGACGGACGGTTCGGCACTGCGGGAGGGCAGGGATCTGCACTACGGTGCGGCCGACTCCCGCTCTTGCACTGGGAGGGCACGGCACCTGGACAGCACGGATTCGGAGGGGAGGGCAACGGGCCGATGCGCGTTGCGAGCACGCACGCCACGGTGCAGCGCATCTGGACGGTGGAGCTGCGCCCGCAGCCGGGCGGACCAGCTTTGGCCTGTCCTCACTGCACGCTGCACGGCCACCCCGTGCAGGCCGCCTCCGCACGGTCCGCGGCCCTGACCCATCTGGCCCGGCACGCCCGCACCGACGCTCTGCCGGGGCATCTGCGTACCTGCCAGTGCAGGGCACGCGGCTGCCAGTGGCATCCCCGCCACCGCGGCTGTGCAGGACCGGTGCTCCTCGCCCTCACCCGTGACCGCAGCGGCCGCACCTGGCGTCTCGCCGACGCCTGCGCCGCCTGCGCGGCTGCCACCAGTCACACGGCTGTTGTCCCCGCCACCCTCCTCGCCCCGCGACCTCCCGGACGCTCTCGGTGCCGGCCCGAGCCGCCGGGCGGCCCGGCCGAACGCACGCGGGTGCGGGAGATGCTCACCTATCTGGCAGCGGCACTCCCCCAGTTCACCTCCCCCGGCGCCCGCCTGCTCGCCCTGCAGTGCGCCCTGCGCTCCGACACCCACGGCTGTGTCCAGCTGCCCGGTGGCCTGCTGCGCGGCATGCGGCTGCACGGCCGCAGCGAGCTGTGGGAGGAACTGGAACACACACGCTGGCTACGCCGCCCAGCGGGCAAGTATCCGCGTTCGCAGGCGCAGCTGCTGGATGCCGCAGTTCTCTCCCAGCAGCCGGGCAGCCGAGCGCGAGCTCGCGCCGCCCACTGGGCCCTGCGCCCCACTCCCCTGGCACCGCCGACCGGACGGCCTGCGGCTTTGCAGCTGACTGCGCTGGCCCTGGCCTCGCACACCTCGGGGGGCGCCGGCAATACCGACATGAATGTGCTCGCCCGCCTGTGCGGACACTCACCTCATCAGACCGCCGAACTCCTCGACCGCCTGACGGCTTCACGCACGCTCACCGCCTGGCACCACAATCGCGAAACCGACGAAGTCTTCTGGCACCTGCCCCAACAGCACGGCCCGGCGAACCTCGACGGCACTGACTGCGGTGCATGGATGACAGTCCGGCTGTGAGCGCAGGACATCGCCCGGGCGGAACAACTGGCTCCGCCCGCCCGTACCATCGCTACACAGGAGCAGACTGCACCAGGTGCGGCCCGCCCATGACTCGATCAAGCCCTGCGGAATCACCGCCCAGCCCAGGCGCCCGCTCTGGGGGTTGCTTCAGCCCGCCACCGCGCCCCGAGGAAAGGCCAGCATCATGCCTGACACCCAGACCGCCACTACCGAACTGACATCGCAATACACGGCCCAGGTAGCGGGCGACCTTGAACGCAATGCCAAGGAGCAGGACCGCATCGGCGCGGAAATCAACGCGCTGCAGGAACAACTGCTCGCCCTGCAACACGACCACACCGTGCTGACGAGCATGCAAAAGGCACTTGGCGCCACAGACACCGCCGCGCAGCCTGCCCCCGAAGCCGCGGCAACGCCCTCGGTACCGCGGCAGAAGACCACCACGCAGCCCGCTACGGGCAAGCGGGTGCGGACGAAGAAGACTGCCGCCGCGCAAGGCGGCGAGGCGGTCAAGAAGACTGCCGCCAAGAAGCCCGAGGCCACAGCCAAGACGACGGCAGCGAAGGCGACCCAGCCCACCCTCGTCGAGCTGATCCGCCGCCACCTCGCCGATCAGGGCGAGCCCCGCTCCGCGGCGGAGATCGCCGCCGCACTCGGCGAGGCCCACCCCGACCGCACCATCAAGACCACCGTCGTACGCACCACAGTCGAGGGACTCGTCGCCAAGAGCCATGCCCAGCGCACCAAGCAGGGCAGCTCCGTCTACTACACCACCACCGGCACCCCGGAGACGGCCTCAACCGCGACGGCCCCAGCCAAGGACCAGCCCGAGACCAACTGATCACCGGGGTGCCCTTACTGGGCATGGCTGACCACCCCGCGCCCGTCCGACGAGACGACGAGCCTTGGGTGCGCCCCGGTGATGTGCACGCAGAAAGTGCCTTCCTGCTGTGGTGACAGAGACCTTGGACAAGCCGCATCGTCCCAGCTCAGAAGGCACTTTCGCGTTTCCGCTCAAGATCCGGACACTATGGCAGGTGAAAAGCACAGGCTAGATGTTGTTGATCTGAAAGGAGCCGATGCGGTCGTTCGCCCAGTCGCCCACGTAGGGCGTGTCATAGCCCCAGTAGGTTGCGCAGCAATCGCCGTCATAGCGGTACGCCGACTGGAAGTTGCAGCTGCTGTACGTCCTGAACGACGAGATGCTCCTGCTCCACAGGCCGGTGTCCAGCTTGTAGCCCGACAGGTCACAGGGGCCGTAGTCGCCGAACACCATGGTCGAGCCGCCGCCGTAGTTGGCGTGCTCGTACCAGGACATGAGCGGTGTCCGGGCGCTGTTGCGCGCTGCTGCTGCCGTCGCCCGGTCGTCGGAGCAGGTCCGGCTCTTCACCCGGGAGAACTTCTCGCCCGTCTTCACCGGCTCCACGACGATGGTGCAGTACTTACCTGTCGGCCGGGTGTCCGCCGCCCGCGCGGACGAGGCGGCCTCCGCCGGCGCGGCGACCGACGGGGTGGCCAGGGCCGTCGTGACCATGGACGCGGCGACCAGTCCGAGTGCGAACGAGGTTCGGCGGGGGCTCAGCGGATTCAGCTGCTTCAGTGGATTCATGTCTCTCCCGTTGGTGTGTGGCGGGAACCATTGCTCCTGCGACACCCCCATGGTCAATGGCGCCTCTCAGCCCACGCCACGCGTTTCGAGCACGGTCGAATGCCGCTGGTCATCCCATGCACCAACAGACCAAACACCAACAGGCCAAGCCGATCCACCGACCTGCTTGACCCGCCGGGTCAGGGAGGCGTGCCGAAGTTGAGCGAGCCCACATGTCCCGCCTGGACCACTGCGCCGTGCTGCACGCCGCGGGTGATCGTGTTGTGGACGGGCGCAACATAGGCAAGAGTGTTCGACCCATTGGTGCCTGTTGGTGTGCCTGCCCCGGACATGTGCTGCCCGACTGTTCCGTCGCAGCGAAGGCTGAGCAGTCTCACCGAAGCTTGAGCGGCTCGTCTGATCTATTTATGTCTACCGCGTCCCGTCCACGTCCTCACGCATGGCCGCGGGGCCTTCCCCGGTCGGCGCGGCTGCGGGGACGGGGGTGTCCGGGGCCAGCAGTCCCTCGGCGCGCAGCTCGTCCCACAGGGCGTCCGGAATCGGGCGCCGCAGCTGCTCCACCGTGTCGTGCACCTCCTGGGGGGAGCGCGCGCCGGTCAGGACGCTCGCGACCGCGGGATGGCCGAACGGGAAGCGCAGCGCGGCGGCGCGCAGTGGCACGTCATGGCGTTCGCAGACCGCGAGGAGTCGTAGCGCCCGGTCGAGGACCGGCTGCGGAGCCGGTGCGTAGTCGTACGTGGCGCCTGGCCGGGGGGCCGTCAGCAACCCGGAGTTGAACACCCCGCCGATGACGACGCTCCGGCCGCGGGCGGCGGCCTCGGGGAGCAGTTCGGCGAGCGCGTCGTGTTCCAGGAGGGTGTAGCGGCCGGCGAGGAGGACGACGTCGATGTCTGTCTCGCGCAGGAACCGGGCGGGCAGGGCGGACTGGTTCATGCCGACGCCGATCGCTCCGATCACGCCTTCGGCGCGCAGCCGCTCCAGCGCCGGGTACGCCTCGCGCAACGCCTGGTCGGCGTGGTCGTCGGGGTCGTGCAGCAGGGCCACGTCGACGTGGTCGAGGCCGAGACGTTCCAGGCTGGTCTCCAGGGAGCGCAGCACTCCGTCGGCGCTGAAGTCCCAGACGCGGCGGTGGACGGCCGGGACGGCGAAGCCATGGGCGAGGTCGTCGCCGGCGCCGCCCTCCGGGTCCGGCACGAGAAGCCGTCCCACCTTGGTGGCGAGGGTGTAGGTGTCACGGGGGCGGTCGCGCAGCGCGGCGCCGAGCCGCCGTTCCGACAGGCCGAGACCGTAGTGGGGCGCGGTGTCGAAGGTGCGGACACCGGCGTCCCAGGCCGCCTCCACCGTGGCATGGGCGGCCTCATCCGTGACCGGATGGAGAAGGTTGCCGAGGGCGGCACAGCCCAGCGCCAGTTCCGAGACCGGTACGGCGCTGCCGCCCAGCGTGGTGGTCCTCACGACCGGTCCACCGGGCGCAGCCGCAATCCCTGCATACCGCCGTCCACCGCGAGCGAGGTGCCGGTGACGGACGCCGCGGCCGGACTCGCCAGGTAGACGATCGCGGCCGCCACCTCGTCGGCGGTGACCAGGCGGCCCATGGGCTGGCGGGCGTTGAGTGCGGCCCGCTCGCCCTCGGGGTCGTCGGCTGAGTCGAGGAGCCGGCCGACCCAGGGGGTGTCGGCGGTGCCGGGGTTGACGCAGTTGACGCGGATGCCCTCGCGGACGTGGTCGGCGGCCATGGCGAGGGTCAGTGAGAGGACGGCGCCCTTGCTGGCGCAGTACAGGGCGCGCTGCGGCAGTCCCGCGGTGGCGCCTATCGAGCACGTGTTGACGACCGACGCGTGCGCGGAGCGGCGCAGGTGGGGCAGGGTGGCGCGCGTAGTGCGGACGATGCCGAGGACGTTGACGTCCAGGACCCGGTGCCACTGCTCGTCCGGGTTGTCCTCGACGGTGCCCACCGCGCCGATGCCCGCGTTGTTCACGAGGATGTCCAGGCCGCCGAGCCGTTCGGCGGCCTGTTCCACGGCGGCGCGCACGGAGACGTCGTCGGTGACGTCGGCCTGGAGGCCGAGCAACGGTTCACTGACACCGCCCGGGTCGAGGTCGAGCACGGCCACCGCCGCGCCCTGGGCCGCCAGTGCGCGGGCCGTGGCGAGCCCGATTCCGGACGCTCCGCCGGTGACGACGGCCCTGAGCCCGGACAGACCGATCATGCCGCCTCCTTCTGAGCAGCGCGGTCGGCCACCCAGAACGCGCCGTCCGGGTAGCGGTACTCGGCGATGGATTTCTCCCGCATGGTGGCGGAGAAACCGGGAATGAGCGGCGCGGTGTAGTGGCCGTCGCGCATCACCACGGGAGCGGTGAAGTGCTCGTGGAGGTGGTCGACGTACTCGATGACCCGGTCGTCCGTTGTTCCGGACAGCGCCAGGTAGTCGAACATCGACAGGTGCTGCACCAGCTCGCACAGACCCACACCGCCGGCGTGCGGGCACACCGGCACCCCGAACTTCGCGGCGAGGAGCAGGATCGCGAGGTTCTCGTTGACCCCGCCGACCCGGGCCGCGTCGATCTGGAGCACGTCGATGGCGCCGGCCTGGAGGAGCTGCTTGAAGACGATGCGGTTCTGCACGTGCTCGCCGGTGGCGACCTTCACGGGGGCCACCGCCCGCCGTACCGTGGCGTGGCCGAGGATGTCGTCGGGGCTGGTGGGCTCCTCGATCCAGTACGGGTCGAACTCGGCGAGCGCATTGGTCCACTCGATGGCCTCGTCCACGTTCCAGCGCTGGTTGGCGTCGATGGCGATGCGTACCCCGTCGCCGACAGCGGCGCGGGCGGTGCGCAGACGCCGGATGTCGTCGTCCAGGTCGGCGCCGACCTTGAGCTTGATCTGGGTGAAGCCGTCGGCGACGGCCTGCTTGGCCAGCCGGGTGAGCTTCCCGTCGGAGTAGCCGAGCCAGCCCGGTGACGTGGTGTAGCCGGGGTAGCCGCGCTCCAGCAGGACGGCCTCGCGCTGCGCGAGCCCGGTCCGGCCCTCGCGCAGAAGGGTGAGGGCGTCCTCGGGGGTGAGGGCGTCTGTGATGTAGCGGAAGTCGACCTGGGAGACCAGCCACTCGGGCTCCGCGTGGGCGAGCAGCCGCCACAGGGGCTGCCCGGCGCGCTTGGAGGCGAGATCCCAGACGGCGTTGACGACGGCACCGATGGCCATGTGCATCACGCCCTTCTCGGGGCCGAGCCAGCGCAGCTGGCTGTCGCCGATCAGGTCGCGGCTCAGCGAGCCCGGGTCGGCGCACAGCTCCTGAACCGAGCGGCCCACGACATGGGGTCGCAGAGCGTCGATCGCGGCGACCTGGACATCGTTGCCGCGGCCGATGGTGAAGGTGAAGCCGTGGCCTTCGTGGCCGTCGCCGGCGTCGGTGCGCAGTACGACGTAGGCAGCGGAGTAGTCGGGGTCCGGGTTCATCGCGTCCGACCCGTCCAGTTCCCGTGAGGTGGGGAAGCGGACGTCGTAGGTGTCGACCGCGGTGATCCGGGCGGAGGTTGTAGTCACGGGGGTGCTGCCTTTCACGCTTGGGCGAAGGTCTGGCGCTGGCTGCCGAGTCCGTCGACGGAAAGCTCGACGGTGTCGCCGGGGCGCAGGAAGGGAGTGCCGGGAAGCCCCAGAGCCACGCCCGCGGGTGTACCGGTGTTGATCACGTCACCGGGCTCCAGGACCATGTACCGGCTCAAGTACGAGACGATGTGGTCGACCGAGAAGATCATGTCGCCGGTGTGGCCGTCCTGCCGCTTCACGCCGTTGACGCTCAGGTGCAGGCCGAGGTCCTGCTGGTCACCGACCTCGTCGGCGGTGACCAGCCACGGACCCATCGGGTTGAACGTCTCGCAGGACTTGCCCAGATCCCACTGCGAGGAGTACTCCAGCTGGAACTCGCGCTCGGAGACGTCGTGGCTGATCGCGTAGCCCGCGATCACGGCCCGCGCGGCTTCGGGTCCGTCGAGGTAGCGGGCCCGCCGTCCGATAACGACCGCCAGCTCGACCTCCCAGTCGGTCTTCACCGAGCCGCGCGGGATCAGTACCTCGTCGTACGGGCCGACGACCGTGCTCGGGTCCTTCATGAAGACCACGGGGCGGGGCGGGATCGCCGCGCCGGTCTCGGCGGCGTGGTCGCGGTAGTTCAACCCGACGCAGATGATCTTGCCGGGGCGCGCGACGGGCGCGCCGATGCGCAGACCGTCCGGGTCGAGTACGGGCAGCTCTCCCGCCTCGACCGCCGCGCGGGCCCGGTCCACTCCCCCGGAGGCGAGGAAGACGCCGTCGATGTCAGGGGCCACAGAGGACAGGTCCAGCAGCCGGCCGTCGTCGGTACGGACGGCGGGCCGCTCCTCACCGGGGGCGCCGACTCGAAGCAGTTTCACTGAGGGCTCCCTTGCCATGCGGGTTTCGTCTGAGTGGTGGTCGGCCGTGGGGCTGGGCCGCGCCTGTGGTGCGCCCGGGCCGGACCTGTCGACAGGCTTCGCTCATCCGCAGCACAGTCATCGGATGTATGGCTGCACAGTGACCTTAGATGCGGGGGATCGCACTGACAATGGATTCCTCGGATGTATTTCGTCGGCGATGCCGGTCAAGCGCTCACACATGCAGATGGCCCATGGCCACGAATGGCCACGAGGTCGACACGCGACCCGCCGTCCGATGACTTCAGAGTGAGCCCGCCCCAGCCCCCCGCTCTACGCCGGCACCGGCGGCTCCGCTGTCGAATCGTGAGCTGCCGCAGCGCATCGCCCGTCACGCAGGAAGGCCGAAACTCCGCAGGTCGTACGGGGCCTCAGTACGGAGTCCCGAGGTCGGGACGGCGCCTCGGCGCCCTACGGCGTGGCGTCCCGTAAATCTCTGGCGGCGAACCCTTGTCAACGTCGGCAACGCCGTCGTAGCGGCCTCGACGTCCCAAGATACATCGGAGGAATGATTGCACCATCCAGTGCGTCCGTTCGGCTCACAACCGTGCGGTCGCTCCGCCTCCGCATCCCTCGGGCCCCGGCTGACCCTCACATCCACCCCTCAGGGCACGATCCGCGCATTGTCCGCACCGGATCGGCAGCTGCCCGTCCGGCGACCTCGCCCCTCGCCCCGTTCGTGGGGAAACGACAGTCGCGGCCGTGGATCGTGTCGGATGAACTGTGGTCGCTCATCGAACCGTTGCTGCCCGAGCCTGGTCCGAAGCTGGTGGAGGGCAGGCCGCGGGTGCCGGACCGGCAGGCGTTGTGCGGGATCCTGTTCGTGCTGCACACCGGTATCCAGTGGGAGTACCTGCCGCAGGAGCTGGGCTTCGGGTCGGGGATGACGTGCTGGCGGCGCCTGGCCGCGTGGAACGAGGCCGGCGTGTGGGACGAACTGCACCTGGTGCTGCTGAGGAAACTGCGGGCCGCGAAGAAGCTGGACTGGTCGCGGGCGGTGATCGACTCCTCCCACGTCCGGGCAGCTCGGCGCGGCCCAAAAGCGGGCCCAGCCCGGTCGACCGTGCACGGCCGGGCAGCAAGCACCACGTCCTCACCGACGGACAGGGCATCCCGCTCGCAGTCTCGCTGACCGGCGGAAACCGCGGGCGACGTCACACAGTTGCTGCCTCTGCTGGACAAGGGTAGGGGTCGAACTCGGCCAGCGCGGTGGTCCAGGTGATGGCTTCGTCGACGTTCCAGCGCTGGTTGGCGTCCATGGCGATGCGGATGTCCGGGCCGACTGCGGTACGGGCAGCCCGGAAGCGCCGGATGTCGTCGTCGAGATCGGCCCCGACCTTGAGCTTGATCTGCCGGAAGCCGTCGGCCACCGCGCGCTGTGCCAGGCGGGTCAGCTTCTCGTCGGTGTAGCCGAGCCAGCCGGGCGAGGTGGTATAGGCGGGATAGCCGTGGGCGAGGAGGTCGCTTTCCCGTGCGGTACGGCCTTCCCGGCCGCGTTGCAGGATCGTTACTGCTTCCTGGCGGGTGAGTGCGTCGGTGATGTACCGGTAGTCGATCTGGTCGGCGAGCCATTCGGGGTCGGCGTCGGCGAGGAACTTCCACACCTTTTTCGGGACCGAGCAAGCGCAGTTGACTGTCGCCGGTGAGGTCGCGCGCGAGGCTGCCTGGGTCGTCGCACAGATCCTCTACGGACCGGCCCACGACGTGGGCTCGCAAGGCGTCGAGCGCCGCGACCTGCACGTCGTTGCCACGACCGATGGTGAAGGCGAAGCCGTGGCCCTCCAGGCCGTCTTCGCTGTCCGTCCGCAGTACGAGATAGGCGGCCGAGCAGTCGGGGTCGGTGTTCATCGCATCCGACCCGTCCAGCTCCCGGGACGTGGGGAACCGTATGTCGTACGTGTCGAGACCGGTGATCCGGGAGACGCTTGTTGAGGACACGCTGAGCCTTTCGTGATCGGTGAGCCTGACGGACAGTGCCAGGGCCGGCAGCCGCCACCGCATCGCCGGGACCGACCCCGCTGACAGATGGGTCCGGCTGAGCCGGGTACCTGAGGCCACCGGCGGAAGCACACGTGGGGAGCCTCCTGTGCGGCCGTGTGCCGGCCACGCCGGTTGACCCCGTCGGCGAGAAACAGTGACCTGGGCCCGTGCTTCGGACGCCCTCGCCCAGATGTGTGGACGGGGCCGGGAAGGTCACCGGGCGGGGAGCGCGCGCCGGCCTTCGACGCGGTCCCTTGCGGCCCATCCCTCGACACTTCGGATGATTTTTCTGCGGCGGTGCCTGACAGTACGACCGCCGGCCCGTTGGCGCAGTCAGTCCTCCGATGTCTATGGTCGAGGACTGGTCCCAAAAGTGATTAGATGGGCGCTTTGCCCTGGTGATCTATCTCGGCGTTCGTGCCGTCGGTCACGATCCTGCGCATACATCGGATGAGACTCTTGCCAAGTGTGGCAATGCGCTCGTAACGTCACGCCACGTTCCACAGGCAGCCGAGGAGGACCTCGGTGGTGAGACGATTGCCACGCCTGAGGTCGCCCCCGGGGCAAGGCATCGGATGTCTAGTCGTGTCGCTGGGGAAGCTTTCGGCCTGACGGTGGAGAAAACAACCTTGTTTCGGCCATTGCTCGTTGCTGGAACGCGGTTGTAACGTTTCATGCCTTAGCCGCATGGACTGAGTAGATCCGATGTTTTACCCGGCTTCGCGAATCCGAATCGCGCCCTATCGATGGGTTTCCCGATCATGAGACGTTTCAATGAAGCACGTCGAAACCCGCTGCCTCGCGCCCTGACGGCGCTGTCCGCGGTCGCCGTTCTCACCTCCTCTGCCGTGGCGTGTTCGTCGTCGGGGAGTGAGGGGAGCGACACCACGGGCTCGGCGCCGGTCACTCTGACCGTTCAGCAGCAGACCGGGCAGGAGACCTTGTTCGGCTACTTCGCCAAGGCCTTCCACAAGGCGCACCCGAACGTGACGGTCAAACTGCAGACGATCAGCCAGGAGCAGAAGGCCGGCTCGAACCTCACTGTGCTGGGCTCGGCCAACGCGCCCGACGTCGGCTTCGTCCCGGTCGGCTCGTCGCCCTACACCGCTCTGACCAGCCGTGGCGGGCTGACCGATCTCAGTGACGTGTGGAGTTCCGGTGACCTCGCCAAGCGCTACGGCAGCGGCGTCTCCGGGTCGCTGAAGGTCGGCGGCAAGCCGTACGTCGTCGCCTTCTCCCAGGCCATCTACAACGTCGTCTGGTACAACCCGGCAGCCTTCGCCAAAGCCGGCGTGACCGTGCCGACCGATCACCGGTTCGCGACGCCGGAAGACCTCATCGCCGCGGCCAAGAAGCTGAAGTCGGCCGGGTACGCACCGCTGCAGCTCGGCGGCGCCTCCGGCTATCAGGCCAGCTGGATGGTCGACGCCCTGCTGCCGACCTCGGCGTCGCCGGCGCAGCTCGAGAACTACCTGGCGTCCTACAACAGCAAGACCGCCGTCACCGCGAAGTACACCGACCCGGCCTTCACCAAGGTGCTCTCGACGCTTGAGAACTACCGCAAGTCGGGCGTCTACCAGGACGGGTTCCTCGGTCAGAAGTACCAGGACGCCGAGACGCCGTTCCTCGCGGGCAAGGCGGGAATGTTCCTCGGCGGCAACTTCACGGCGGCCGACTTCGTGCCCGCGAAGACCTCGGTGAAGCCCGACTGGCTGCTCCTGCCGCCGGTCAACGCCGGGACGAAGACCACGCAGACCGGCTACTACGGCGACGCCCTGGGCATCCCGGTGAGGGCGCAGCACAAGGCGTGGGCGAAGAAGTTCCTCGAGTTCGTCATGTCCGAGAAGGCGCAGTCGGAGGGCGTGGTCGGCACCGCCAATCTGCTCCCCGGGGTGAAGGACCTGCCCGCCTCGGCCTTCACGAAGTTGGACGCGAATTCCCGCAGCATCCTGGCTGACATCGCCAAGAACGGCAGTGCGGCCGGCTGGACGTCGGTGGTGCCGAACGCGCTCGCGCAGACCTTCATCGACCCGAAGATCCAGGCGATGTACTCCGGCAGCCTTTCGCCGTCCGCGCTGGCACAGCAGCAGCAGGACGAACTGCTGAGCTTCCGCAAGTCCGCGAGCTGAGCCGACCGTGAACGAGCCGTATCCCAGTTCGAGGAGAGGTGTATGAGCACGCATTCCGTGATCACGGCGTCGGACCCGGGGGCCGCCGCCGGCGACGCCGCGAAGTCCACGGGCGTCGTGCCCAGCCGGGCGCGATCGCGATCCGCGAGGCGTCCCGGCGCGGGCGGGAGGGGGTCGGGTCGCCGGTCGAGGGCCACCACCTCACCGTTGGTGACCCGCCTGGCACTGGTGCCCGCGCTTGTCCTGCTCGCCGTCTTCGTCCTCGGCGCGATCGTCCAGACGGTACGCATCAGTACCACGGACTGGGTCGGCTTCGGTCCCATGCACTCCGTGGGGCTGGACAACTACCGCACTGTTCTCAAGAGTTCGGACACCTACCAGTCGCTGGGCGTCACTCTCGTGTACGCCGCCGCGTCGGCGGTGGCGACGATCGTCATCAGCAGCCTTCTCGCCGCGGCGGTCAGCCACGGCGTGAAGGGCGGGCGCTTCTACCGGGTCATCTGGTTCCTGCCCGGTGTCGCGCCCGCGGCCGCCGTGTCGATCTTCTGGACGGCGAGTTTCCAGCCGCACTCGGGCGGCGTCAACCAGGTCCTCGGCCACATCGGACTCGGCAACGCGCACGCGTGGCTGGGTGACGCCTCCACGGCCGTCTGGCCGGTGGTGTTCGTGACCGTGTGGGCGGGCGTCGGCTTCGCGTTCCTGCTGCTGCTCGGGGCGATGGAACAGGTCCCCGTCTCCATCTATGAGGCCGCGCGCATCGACGGCGCCTCGACGGCACGACAGTTCTTCAGCATGACTCTCCCGATGATCCGGCCGGTGTTCGTCATGACGGCCCTGCTCGAGTTCATGTGGGCGTTCAACGGATTCACGACCGTGTGGGCGATGACGCAGGGCGGTCCGGGCACGGCGACCTCGATCCTGCCGGTGCGGATCTACCGGGAGGCGCTGCTGAAGGGGCAGTTCGGCCCGGCGTCGGCACTGGCCGTGCTCTCGGCAGTCGTACTCATCGCGGTCGGCCTCGTCGGCGTACGGGCCAGCCGCTCGAAGGAGGCGTGATGCGTAATCTGCTCGGTCGAGGCACCGCACGGGCCGCCCTCGTGCTCTGGACGCTGCTCGCCGTCGTGCCGTTCGTGCTGATCCTGCTGCTCAGCGTCAGGTCCAACGCGGACATCTACCTGAACGGCCTCGGTATCACCGGAAAGATCCTGCCCGGCAACTACGCGCGGGCCTGGCAGGGTTCGGCCGGGACGGCCGGACTGACCAGCTACTTCGGCAACAGTCTGATCGCGGCCGTCACCGCGCTCGTCTTCAACCTCGGGGCCGGAGTGACGGCGGCGTACTTCGCGACGCACCTGTCCGACCGCAGCCGCATCTGGTTCACCCGGCTGTTCGTGTCGTCGACCGTCCTGCCGATCGTGCTGATGATCGTTCCCTACTACCAGGCGTTCAACGCGTTCGGCCTGCTCAACATGCCGGTGGTCATCGGCATCGCGTACGGCGCCCTGGCCCTGCCGACCACCGTGCTGATCATGCACTCGTTCTTCGTCGACTTCCCGGTCGAGCTGCTGGAGGCAGCCGCACTCGACGGCACAGGGGCCTGGCGCACGTACGTCCGCATCGTCCTCCCGCTCGCCAAGGGCGCGGTGACGGCGGTGGCGATGCTCACGCTCGTGTTCGTCTGGGGCGAGACACAACTCGGCGTGGTGCTGCTGCAGTCCGGTGAGTCGCAGACCGTGCCGGTCGGTCTGCTCTCGTTCCAGGGCCAGTACACGACCGACCAGGGGGCGCTGTTCGCCGGGCTCTCGCTGGCGTCCATCCCGATCATCCTGCTGTACCTCGTCTTCCACAAGAACGTCACCAAGGGCATCGCGCTCGGCGGAGTGTTCAAATGACCACCAACCCCCTGTACGCGCCACTGTCACAAGCGGTCGACGGCCTCGATGTGAGCCGCCGCCACCCCATCGTCCGCACGCCGGCCGCCGGCGACTTCTTCGAGGGCGCTCTGCTGGGCAACGGGGAGTTCGGGGCGGTCGTCGTGCCGCGGCCGGACGCCATCGTGATCCACCTGGGTCACAACGCTGTCTGGGACAAGCGGGCCCAGGTGGTCGACCCGGACCGGCTGGGGACGTTCACGGACGTGCTCACCGCCGCCGAGGAGGCAGCCCGGCACGGACGCCCGGACGAGGACGAGGAGTTCGCCCGGTACCTCGCCGACACCGAGGAGGGCTACGGGGCTCCGTACCCCAAGCCGTTTCCGTGCGGCTCGGTCCTGCTCAGCCTCGACACCCGGCGCTGCGAGGTCCTCGGCTATCACGTCGACATCGCCACCGGGATCTGCAGCGTGCAGCTCACCATCGACGGCGCTCCGTCCACGGTCGAGATCTTCGTCGCGGCGGATTCCGACACCGCGTGGGTGCGCTGGTCGGCGCACGATACCGCGACGCTGCCGGTACGGGGCCTGCGCGTACTCCCCGACCCGCTCGGTTACGACGGCGCGGACGGGCCCGCCGACCCCATCGAAGCGGGCAACGCCTACACGCGCCCGAAGTCGGCGTTCACGCCGAACGAACACCTCACCCACGAGCAGTCGTCCCATCACCTCGCCTTCGTGCAGGGCCTGCCCGTCACCGGCGAGGCTCTGCCCGACACTCCGGCATTCCGGCTCGGGCTCACCTCCGACACCGAACTCACGGCCGGAACCGTCGCCGGTTTCAAGGGGCGACGCGTCGCTCTCGACCCCCTCGCCACGCATGTCGCACCGACCCGCGAACTCAACCTGCGGATCGATCTGACCCAAGACGAACTGTCGGCGCTGTCGGCCGCCCCGGTCGCCGTCGAGATGGGTGACCAGGACACGGCCAGGTCGGCGACGACGGCCTCATGGCGCGACTTCTGGGCCCGCTCGGCGATCGACGTCGGTGGCCACGAACTCGAGGCGCTGTGGTACCGCAACCTGTACTGGACGCGCTGTGCGCTGCGGGACGGCGGTGTCGCGCCCGGCCTGTTCGGCCCGTGGACCTACCGGGACATCGGCTCCGGCTTCCACGGCGACTACCACTTCAACTACAACGTGCAACAGCTGTACTGGGGCCTGTTCGTCACCGGCCACGAGGACCTCCACCACCCCTACCTGGATCTGCTGGACTCGCTGCTGCCACAGGCCCGGCGTACCGCAGAGCAGTACTACGGCATGCCCGGTGCGGCCTTCTCACTGATCGGCTGGCCGCTGGAGACCACGCTCGCGCCCTACCTGTGCCCGAAGTGGGCGTGGGAGGCGTTCATCCCGGCCTGGGCGGTGCAGACCCTGTGGTGGCACTACCTCTACACCGGTGACGTCGACCTGCTGGCGGACCGCATCGCACCCTTCCTGGTCGACGTCGCCCAGTTCCTGCTCGACTATCTCGACGCGGGCACCGAGCGCCTGGCCCGCGACGACGGACGGTTGCACGTCTACCCCACGGTCGTCCCGGAGGTGTACGGCCTGTCCGACGGGCTGCGCCTCAACGTCGACGGACACGTCGACATCGTGTTCTTCACCTTCGCCTTCCAGGCACTGGTGGACGCGGACGAGGCGCTGCGTACCGCCGGACGGGACGCTCTGCCCGAAGACCTCGTGGAACGCGCCCGCGCCGCGGTGTCCCAGCTCGTCCCGCTGCCGACGACAGAGACCGACGAGGGCACCGTGTGGGTGAGCGTCGCAGGCGAGGACCCGGACGTCGTCTACAACGTCCCGGCCGCGGCGATGGCGGTCTTCCCGTGCGAAGCCGTCTCGCTCTCGTCACCGGCCGACCAGGTCGACATCGCCCGCCGTACGGTCCGCCGCCAGCGCACCGAGGGAGGCAACGACCTCGTGTTCGTCGCCATGCAGGAGGCACGGCTCGGTCAGCTCGACCTCGAGCGGTGGCTGCGCCACGTCCGGTACTGCACGATCCCCAACGGCACGGCGACAGCACGGGTCCAGTGCGCTGGCGGCCGGTACGACGACGCGACACCCTTCGACTTCATGGCGCGCATGGGGGTGTGGACCGAGAACTTCGCGGTCGGCGCCGTGATCTCCGAGTGCCTGCTGCAGAGCCACGACGGCGTGATCCGCATCCTGCCGAACTGGCCCCTTGATCTCCCGGTCAGCTTCACCGAACTGCGAACTCGCGGGGGTCACCGGGTTTCCTTCACCCGGCGCCCCGGCGAGGCAGACCGGCTCGAGCTGACCGGAGGGCACGAACGTGAACTGACGGTCGTGCCGCCGTGGTCCGGACCGAGCACCGTCCACCCGGCCGCGGACAGCACCGAAGAAGCGCAAGCGATCCACCATCCGCCCGGGTCGATCCGACTGTCGGTGCAGACCGGGACGGTCGTCCGTATCTCACCTGTTCCGTCCCTCAATGACGAGCTCGAAGGAACCACCACATGCGCGATTTCCTGAGACCACGCCAGCTCCCAGCCGTCGGAGCGGCCGCCGCCCTGGTTGCGGGGCTGTTCGCCGGTGCCGACAGCGCGGCCGCGGCCAACAGCACCTACTACGTCAACAACCAGGCCGGAGGGGAGGGGGCTCCGTGGCGCTGAGCGGCCGTCTGCCAGGCCGGAGTTCTGGCGGGCCGCCGTACCCCCGCCGTCACGAATGCGGGCGCGTGAGGCGACCCGGGGCCCGTCCTGGGCTGATGGGGAGCAGCTGCTGCCGCGATGCAGCTGAGGCCGTCACGCTGGTCAGCCGTGCGGGCATCGCCGTGGCTAAGCGTCCGGCTGCACGGAGTCCGTGGTGGTGTTTTGGGTGTCAGGTGGCCGACCGTGGACCGAGGCAGCCTACCGACCCACCCATGTCGCGGACGGCTCCGCATCCGCGATTCACTATGTCATCTGCATGCAGCGATAGCGGTATCGGAACCGGCCTGCCTTCTCGCCTGCCAACCTGCGCGGTTCTTCGCCGAACAGGCGGCACGAGCCGCGACATGGCACAAGGTCGGCCACACGAACACGGTTGGCACGGCCGCGGTCGGGGCACGGCGCCGCCCGCCATGCGCTCGACGGCCTCTCGGCCCATCGGTGGCGAGGCCATGTGCTCATTGGCCGCCCGGACCATGTCCCCGGCCAATCACTCAGCGGTGAGGAAGGTGTTGGGGCGGCGGTCACGAGGGGGACGGGTGGTGCCGGCACGGCCAAGAGTGGCCCTGGAAGGTCAAGTCCCAGGCCGCGATGGACGGTCGACGGCCTTGCCCGGGGACCGCACGCGCACGGCGGCGAAGCGAGAGCGCACCCCGACCTATCGGCGGTAATACGTCCGATGTTACCCCCGCCGACACATGCTGTTTGTAAGGCCAGTCATGACATCGTGTGCTGTCCTGCGAACTGCCAGGAGAAGGCCTTGTCGGAGCCGATCACCCGCCGAACGGGCGCTCGGCGGCATGGCGGTCACCCGCGGCGGGCTTCGCCCATGCGTCCGCAGCCCTGTCTCACGTCAGGTACTACCGACACAGAAGGAACGATCATGCCCATGACGCAAAGACGTCGAAGGTTCCTGCCGCGGCTGCGGGCCACGCTGATCGCCAGTGCCGCCGCCCTGGCGTGCATGCTGGTCATGCTTTCCGCGCCCGTTCCGGCGTCGGCCGTCGACCAAGTGACCAGGACCGATAACTTCGAACGCGCCAACGGCTCCCTCGGGGCGAACTGGGTCTCCGACCGAGGAACGTGGTCGATCGCATCCGGTGAAGCTCTCTCCGCTGCCACCCCGACGAACGCTGTCGCCACCTACCGTCCGGTTCAGCTAGGTAGCTCGTACACCGTGAGTGCTCAGATCAGGATCGTCAGCAGCTCGCCTTCCGGTGCGGAATGGAGCGGTATCGCGGCGAACGTACAGGGAACGACCTCGCTGGACTACTACGTCCTGCGCGTGTCGACCGCCGGTGGGGCCCGCACGGGGCAGTGGCAGCTGCTGAAGATGGCGGCCAGCACCACACCGACCGTGCTGGCCCAGGGAAACATGAACGCGCCCTACGGCACATCTCTCGAACTGAACCTCGGTCGCACCGGGACCCGTTTCACCGTCTCGGTGCGCAACAGCGACTCCGGGACGACCCTCGTCGACACGTCGTACACGCTGCCCACCACCGACCCGACCCGTGTGGGCGGATCCGCCGGCCTCTACTCGAACACCGGCAACCTGCGCGCGAAGTCGTTCTCCCTGACGACCTCCACCCCGGCCATCTCACCTACGGCAACGCGGTCCGATGACTTCGAACGCGTCAACGGCTCCCTCGGGGCGAACTGGGTCTCCGACCGAGGAACGTGGTCGATCGCATCCGGTGAAGCTCTCTCCGCTGCCACCCCGACGAACGCTGTCGCCACCTACCGTCCGGTTCAGCTAGGTAGCTCGTACACCGTGAGTGCTCAGATCAGGATCGTCAGCAGCTCGCCTTCCGGTGCGGAATGGAGCGGTATCGCGGCGAACGTACGGGGAACGACCTCGCTGGACTACTACGTCCTGCGCGTGTCGACCGCCGGTGGGGGCCAGACGGGGCGGTGGCAGCTGCTGAAGATGGCGGCCAGCACCACACCGACCGTGCTGGCCCAGGGAAACATGAACGCGCCCTACGGCTCATCTCTCGAACTGAACCTCGGTCGCGACGGGACCGATTTCACCGTCTCGGTGCGCAACAGCGACTCCGGGGCCACCCTCGTCGACACGTCGTACACGCTGCCCACCACCGACCCGACCCGTGTGGGCGGCTCCGCCGGCCTCTACTCGAACACGGGCAACCTGCGCGCGAAGTCGTTCACGTTCACGACTTCCACCCCGGCCATCTCACCTCCGGGAACGCTCGATTGCACGGTGGACAAGGGCTCCTACGACTTCCCCGGTGCCCAGCGGCAGGTGCTCCAGACGATCCCGGTGGGCACGACGTGGGCCGGCATGCCGGTGACTCAACGGGTGCTGACACACGGTGACGATCAGTACGTGGCCTACTACGCCGCCGATCGCCGGATGACGATCGCGCACCGCAGCCTCTCGGACAACAGCTGGACCACAAAGGTGCTCCCCTCGACGTTGGGCTGGGACAGCCACAACTACATCTCGCTGGGACTGGACCGCGACGGCAACCTCCATGTGTCCGGCAACATGCACAACGTGGCGCTGGTGTACTTCCGCACCACCGTGCCCGGCGACGTGACGTCGCTGATCCGGGTGACCACGATGATCGATGCGTCGACCGAGAACTCGGTGACCTATCCCGAGTTCATCAACCGCCAGGACGGCAGTCTCGTCTTCAGCTATCGCAATGGTGGGTCAGGTGACGGCGTGACCTACTTCAACGTGTATGACGAGGCCTCCTCCGCCTGGTCGCGGCTGGTCGACGAGCCGCTCTTCGACGGCGACGGATCCGACGACAATCCGAGCGGGACGTGGAACGCCTACTTCGAGAACCCTGCCCTCGGACCAGACGGATGGTTCCACATGATCTGGGTCTGGCGTGACAGTCCCGACGCCGCGACCAACAGTCGGCTGAGCTACGCCAAGAGCAGGAACCTCGTCGATTGGTTCGACAGTGCCGGCAATGCGCTGACGACCCCGTTCCGGTACGGCGAGGCGGATGTGATCGACCCGGTGCCGGACGGCGGCGGTCTGCTCAACGGCAACTCGAAGCTCGGCTTCGACGCCGAGGGCACTCCGATCATCAGCTATCACAAGTACGACGATGACGGGAACTCCCAGATCTACGTTGCGCGCCCCGACGGATCAGGCGCGTGGGACATCCACCAAATCAGCGACTGGAAGGGCCGCTGGAGTTTCGGCGGTGGCGGCAGCCTCGCCTTCACGGTGTCCATGCTCGGCTCCGAGATGATGGAGGACGGCAACATCCGCGTCGACTTCACTTGCTCGGGTGAACCGCGGAGCATCGTCATCGACGGTGGCCTGCACCCCGTGGCGGAGGCCTCGACCCCGGAGTTGCCCGCCGAGATCACGGATGTGCGCGGCACCTACCCTGGCCTGGAGGTGCGACTGCAGGCCGACCTGGCCGGCCGCAACGACACCGGCACCTACTATCTCCGCTGGGAACACCTGCCCGCAAACCAGGACAAGTCGCGCACGGACTGGCCTAGGGAAGGAAGTGCGCTGGAGGTGGTGCTCCTGGGCCCGCCGTCCGCGGGGTAGAAGACGGCCGCTCTCCGCAGCGTCGGTTCTGCAGGGGCGGGCTCAGGCGAACCCGTCCCGCTGAGCGGCAGCACCAGCACACACACGTCTGCGGCCTTCGTACCGGTCCCATGTGTTTCCAGACCTGGAACACAGGATCGGGGCGAAGGCCGCCGTGCACTGTGGGGACCAGGCAGACCCAGCGATAGACCGGTTCAGAACGAGGAAGCTGTCGGTGCAGGAGGGCCGCATCGGACTGGAGGCCTCGCCGAACGTGGGCCTTGCCCCTTGATCAACCTCCCCGTGGTGAGCACTTCCAGCACCACCGCGCTCAAGCAGGCGTCCACCTTCACGGCCGTCGCCGGACTGGCCGACGCGGGCGGCTACTCGTTCCGCGACAGCTCCGGCAACTACCTTCGCCACTACGACTACCGAGCCCGCTTCGGCGCCAACGACGGTACGTCGACCTTCGCGAAGGACGCCACGTTCATCGCCCGGACGAGCACGACGTCGGGCTCGGTCCGCTTCGAGTCGTACAACTACCCGGGCTACTTCCTGCGCCACTACAACTACCAGCTGCGCGTGGACGGGACGGACGGCACAGGCATCTTCCGCCGGGACAGCTCGTCGTGCCGGTGACCGGCTGGGCCTGAGCAGCGCCCTTGCCGGCCCAGGCAGTCGCGCCGGCGGTCGGGGATTTCCGTCAGACGCCGTTTCCGGGAGGACGGATTTCCGCACCCCCTGGACGAAGCGCTTTACCACCCGGAAGACCTGCGGCCCTGACCGAAGGCTTTCACCGGACCGTCCCGGTGACCGCCCGGTATGGGTCACCTCCCCTGTACCTCGCCTGCATCTCCCCTATGTGCGCCCCAAATGCCGCATGGCCAGGGCCAGTTGGAGTCTGAGTCGGCCCTGCGGGGTACGGACGGGCCACCCGAGCAGCGCCTCGGCGTGGCCCAACCGGTCCTGGAGCGTGGAGTGGTGGACGTTGACCTCGACGGCGGCTGCCCGCAGGCTCGCCGTCGAGGCGACCGCGTGCAACGTCGTCAGCATCCAGGGCGCGTCCGCGACCGCCGCATCCAGCGCCCGCACATCGGGCGGCGGATCGGCCCCCGGCACGACAAGCTCGGCGAGCAGCCCGATACCGCCGAGCTCATCGGCGTACACGACCCGGGGTCCGGGAGCGTGCGGGGTGCCGTCGGCGGTGAAACGGAGCGCGGTCCGGGCGGCGGCCCAGGAGCCCGGCAGTTCGAGCACGGGCACGGCGGGGCCGACACCGACCCGGCCCGGTGGGAGGGCGGTGTCGGCGGGTCCGGCGTCGAGGTGCGCCGGTCGCGGGTCCGTGGCGGCGGGTCCGGCGTGGGTCGGTGCGGTGCCCCGGGCCGGTACCGGTGACGGCCCGGGGGCGGACGGCCGGGCTTGCGGATGGATCGGCCCGCGCCGGGCGGAGGCGTTCACGATGCGGGGCGGGCCGTCGAACGGCGCGATCACGCGGGCCCGGATGGCCGGGTCCAGGCCCAGCTGCCGGGCCGCGTGCAGCCGTACCTGCTCGGGTGCGGTGGCGTCGAGGAGGGTTTCCACGAGCGCCGGGTCGTCGGCGCGGGCCGTCGGTGCGCGGCCACGGGTGCGGTCGAGGACGACGCGGATGGCAGCCGCCGCCCGTTCGAGGATCACCGCGTCGACGACGCTGGGTGCCCCCGCCCGCTCCAGCCACAGCGCCGGGGCGCCGTCCGGCGCCAGCGCGGCGGACGGCCACGCGGGGTCGGGAGG
>NZ_LRTR01000805.1 GCF_001550375.1 Streptomyces europaeiscabiei
ACGCCGGCTGCGTCCACTGCGTACGACCCAACCGCTCGCCATCCCCACCGAAGACGACATCCCGCAACCCGGAGCCGACATGCGCGCACACCGCGTCAAAGGCATCCGCGAAGACAGGGAACGCCTCGTACAACTCCCGGCCCATCCCCGGACGCTGCGCCCCCTGACCCGAGAACAAGAACGCCGTCCGGCCACCCCGCCTGGCGGTGGCGGTGACGACGTCCTGGGACACGCGGCCCTCGGCGAGGGTCCGCAGGCCTGCGGCGAGGGTGTCACGGCCGGTGCCGAGGACGACGGCACGCTGCTCGAAGAGGGAGCGTCGGTCGGCGAGGGTGCGGGCGACGGCCAGGTCGTCGGTGTGCGGGTGGCCGTCGAGGTGGGCGAGCAGGGCGGCCGCCTGGGCCTTGAGGGCGTCGCTGGTGCGGGCGGAGAGGATCCACGGGATCACCGCCGGCACCGGGCGCTCGGGGGCGGGGTCTTCGTCGTGCGTCTCCCCGGTCTGCGGGTCGGCGGGCGGGGCCTCTTCCAGGATGACGTGAGCGTTGGTGCCGGAGACTCCGAACGCGGACACTCCGGCGCGCCGGGGCCGGTCGGTGTGCGGCCAGGAGACGGGTTCGGTGAGGAGACGTACGTGGCCCTCGGTCCAGTCGACCTCGGTGGTGGGCGCGTCGACGTGCAGGGTGCGCGGGAGGACGCCGTGGCGCAGGGCCATGACGGTCTTGATGACGCCGCCGACGCCGGCGGCGGCCTGGGTGTGGCCGATGTTGGACTTGAGCGAGCCGAGCCACAACGGGCGTTCGGCGGGGCGGTCCTGGCCGTAGGCGGCGAGGAGGGCCTGGGCCTCGATGGGGTCGCCGAGGGTGGTGCCGGTGCCGTGCGCCTCGACGGCGTCCACGTCCTTGGGGGAGAGCCCGGCGGAGGCCAGCGCCTGCCGGATGACGCGCTGCTGGGAGGGGCCGTTGGGGGCCGTGAGACCGCTGCTCGCGCCGTCCTGGTTGACGGCCGAGCCACGGATCACGGCGAGCACCTGGTGGCCGTTGCGGCGGGCGTCGGAGAGGCGTTCGAGCAGCAGGACGCCCGCTCCCTCGCCCCAGCCGGTCCCGTCGGTGGCGTCGGCGAAGGACTTGCAGCGCCCGTCGGGCGAGAGTCCGCGCTGACGGCTGAACTCCAGGAAGGTGACCGGAGTCGACATGAAGGCGACACCGCCGGCCAGTGCGAGGTCGCACTCGCCCTGACGCAGGGACTGCACGGCGAGGTGCAGGGCGACGAGGGAGGAGGAGCAGGCGGTGTCGACGGTCAGGGCGGGGCCCTCGAAGCCGAAGGTGTAGGAGATGCGGCCGGAGGCGATGCTCGCCGCGCTGCCGTTGCCGAGGTGGCCCTCGACGCCGGGGGGCGGCTCGGGGAAACGAGTGGCGTAGTCGTTGTACATGACCCCGGCGAAGACGCCGGTGGAGCTGCCCCGCAGGTCGGCGGGGCGCAGTCCGGCGCGTTCGAGGCTCTCCCAGACGATTTCGAGGAGGATGCGCTGCTGCGGGTCGGTGGCGAGAGCCTCGCGGGGTGACATGCCGAAGAAGGCGGGGTCGAAGTCGGCGGCGTCGTGGAGGAAGCCGCCTTCCCGGGTGTAGACGGTGCCGGGGTGGTCGGGGTCGGGATCGTAGAGGGCGTCGAGGTCCCAGCCTCGGTCGTCCGGGAACGTGGAGATGCCGTCGGTGCCGCTGTCGACGAGGTGCCACAGGTCCTCGGGGGTGCGTACCCCGCCGGGATAGCGGCAGCTCATGGAAACCACGGCGATCGGTTCCGTGGCCCTGCCCTCGACCTGACGCAGCCTGGTGCGGGTGCGCTGGAGGTCGCTGGAGACTCGGGTCAGGAAGTCGTGCAGCCTGTCCTCGCTCACGGATCGGTCTCCCTTCGGCGGCGGGCACGCTGGCTCGCCGGTGGGGCACGGGGCATGGGGTCGGCCCCAGCACCGAGGGGCGCCGGGGCCGGTGAGGGGCGGGCGCGCCGCCCGACGCCCTCGTGGGGCAGGTCAGGGCAGGCCTCACCGGTCCCGGGCCTGCCCCAGGGGCCGATTATGGGAGGGGTTCCGCCCGTTTTCGGGGTGCCGGCCGAGGGCTCTAAGAGAACTTCTAGCGTTGTGGCAGGTCTTGGAGGCGGCAGGCCCTTTGAGGCTGTTCCCGCGGAGCGACGCTCACGGGCGGCTGGTCGGGTCCGGTGCGTCGCCGCGGAGCGCCGCTCACAGGCGGCGGGTCGGGTCCAGTGCGTCGGCGCGGACGCGGGGCATCAGGCCGAGCTCGGCCGACCGGTCGAGGAGGGTGCGTACGGCGTGCAGTCCTTCCTCGCCGAGCCGGTCCGTGAACTCGTTGACGTACAGGGCGATGTGCTGGTCGACGACGGCCGGTTCCATTTCCTGCGCGTGCCGCAGGACGTAGGCGCGGGACGCGGCGGGGTCGTCCCAGGCGGCGCGGGTGGAGGCGCGGACGGTGTCGGTGAGGCGGCTCAGCAGGGGTTCGCCGAGGGAGCGGCGGGCGACGATGGCACCGAGAGGGATGGGCAGGCCGGTGCGCTTCTCCCACTCGTCACCCATGTCGGCCGTGCAGTGCAGGCCGTAGCGGTCATAGGTGAAGCGTGCCTCGTGGATGACGAGTCCTGCATCCACGAGGCCGTCGCGGACGGCGGGCATGATCTCGTGGAAGGGCAGGACGACGGTCTCGCCGATGCCTCCGGGCACGGCATCGGCCGCCCACAGCCGGAACAGCAGGTAGGCCGTGGAGGTGGTGCTGGGCACCGCCACGCGGGCCCCCGACAGGGCGGCGGGTTCGCCCGGTCGGGCGGTCAGGACGAGCGGGCCGCAGCCGTGGCCGAGGGCGCCGCCGCTCGGCAGCAGCACGTAGTCGTCGAGGATGTGCGGCAGCACGCCGTAGGAGACTTTCAGGACGTCGAGTTCGCCGCGTCGGGCGAGTCCGTTGGTGACGTCGATGTCGGCGAAGGTGAGCCGCACGTCGGGGGCGCCGGGAAGCAGTCCCTCGGTCCAGGCGTGGAAGACGAACGTGTCGTTGGGGCACGGCGAGTGCGCGAGGGTCAGCGGTGTCGTCATGGGCGGGCGCTTCCTTCTTGTCGGCGGGCGGCGGCGGAAGCCCTCAGCAAACCCGTTGCGGATGTGGGGTTTTCCCCAGACTGCCCTCCGCGAGGATGGGCAGGCCCCACCGACGCGGCGTCGGTGCCCGCCGTTCCCGGCCAGGGCCCGTGGGTCCCGGATCGTTGGCCGGTTCCCCCGGGTCTGTTGTGGCCGGCCGCTTCAGCGGAGCCGTTCGTGTGGTGCGGCTCCGTTCCGTTCCGCCCGAACGTCCCCGGGCGGAACGGGCGGTCCGTTGTTCTTCCCAAGCTGATACGTCCCGGGGCGTGTCGACGAGTCGGGCCGCATCGCGTGCTCACACTCACCACGTGTGCCGCCAGGCACTGAACGAGGAGGTTCCCGGCCATGGACGCTGGGCTCAAGCGTGAGCTGGAGGAGAAGGTCTTCTCCGGTGAGCGGCTGTCCCGCGAGGACGGCATCGCGTTGTACGAGTCGGACGACCTGGCATGGCTGGGCGGTCTGGCACACGAGGTGCGCACCCGCAAGAACGGTGACGTGGTCCACTTCAACGTCAACCGTCACCTCAACATGACGAACGTGTGCACCGCGTCCTGCGCGTACTGCTCCTTCCAGCGCAAGCCGGGCGAGCAGGACGCGTACACGATGCGCATCGAGGAGGCCGTCCGGCTGGCCAAGGCGATGGAGAACGAGCACCTCTCCGAACTGCACATCGTCAACGGTCTGCACCCGAACCTGCCGTGGCGGTACTACCCGCGTTCGCTGCGGGAGCTGAAGAAGGCGCTGCCGAACGTCGGTCTGAAGGCGTTCACGGCGACGGAGATCCACCACTTCGAGACGATCTCCGGACTGACCGCCTCGGAGATCCTGGACGAGCTGATCGACGCCGGTCTGGAGTCGCTCACCGGCGGTGGCGCCGAGATCTTCGACTGGGAGGTCCGGCAGCACATCGTGGACCACCGCACCCACTGGGAGGACTGGTCCCGTATCCACCGCCTGGCGCACGAGAAGGGGCTCAAGACCCCGTGCACCATGCTCTACGGGCACGTCGAGGAACGCCGGCACCGGGTGGACCACGTGCTGCGGCTGCGTGAGCTGCAGGACGAGACGGGCGGCTTCCAGGTCTTCATCCCGCTGCGTTACCAGCACGACTTCGTGGACATGAAGGACGGCAAGATCCGCAACCGGCTGCAGGCACGGACGCAGATGGCGACCGGCGCCGAGGCCCTGAAGACGTTCGCCGTCTCGCGGCTGCTCTTCGACAACGTCCCGCACGTCAAGGTCTTCTGGGTCATGCACGGTGTCCAGACCGCCCAGCTGGCACTGCAGCACGGTGCGGACGACATGGACGGCTCGGTCGTCGAGTACAAGATCACCCACGACGCGGACAACTACGGCACGCCGAACAAGCTGACCCGCGAGGACCTGTTGGACCTCATCCGCGACGCCGGCTTCCGCCCGGTGGAGCGCAACACCCGGTACGAGATCATCCGGGAGTACGACCGCCCCGACCCGGCGCGCCGGGAGTCTCCGCAGCCGATGCGCGTCTGACCCCGGCAGGCCCCGAGGCCGGGAACCCCTTCGTGCACGACGTGCACGACTCCTCTCGTGCCCGACGTGCACGACTCCCCTCGTGTACACGGTGCGCGCGCCGCCGTTCAACCGTGGTGTGCGCACCGTGTCCGCATCATGACGACCCGCCAGGCAGGTGTTTATGTCCACGCAGACGACGAACGACGAGGACCTGGAAGTCTGGATCGACCAGGGCCTGTGTACCGGTGACGGAATCTGCGCCCAGTACGCGCCCGAGGTGTTCGAGCTGGACACCGACGGGCTCGCCTACGTCAAGGACGACGAGGACGAGCTGCTCCTGCAGCCGGGGGCGACGGCCCTGATCCCCGTGGAGGTGCTCGCCGACGTGGTCGACTCGGTCAAGGAGTGCCCCGGCGAGTGCATTCACGTGCGCCGCGTCTCCGACGGGGTCGAGGTGTACGGGCCCGTGGCCGACGACTGACGTCGGCTCTCTCGGACAGGTCACCGTGGCGATCGGCTCGTCGCCCCGGTGACGTCCCCTCCGCTCCACGCTCTCCCGGCCGCCCCGTCCGCCTGCGGCCGGGTCCGAGCACCTCGCCCCCTGGGAAGGACACGCACGTCCCATGAGTTCCCCCACCGCCGACGACCTGTGGATCCGCAGGTTCCGGCCCTCTCCCGACGCCGCCGAGCGGCTGGTGTGCTTCCCGCACGCGGGTGGCTCGGCCAGCTTCTACGTCCCGGTCGCCAACGCGCTCAGCCCCGGTGTCGATGTCGCCGCCATCCAGTACCCCGGCCGTCAGGACCGACGGCACGAACCGGGTCCCGCCTCGGTCGCCGACCTCGCCGACCAGGTCGCCTCGGCCCTGACGGGCTGGGCCGACGACCGTCCGCTGACGTTCTTCGGGCACAGCATGGGCGCGCTGGTGGCCTTCGAGGTGGCGCGCCGCCTGGAGCGCCTCGGGCGGGGCCCCGTCCGGCTGTTCGCCTCCGGGCGCCGCGCCCCGTCCCGCACCCGCGACGAGCACGTGCACACCCTCGACGACGACGGGGTGATCGATGAGCTGCGCAAGCTGGCCGGCACCGACGCCCAGGTCCTCCAGGACGAGGAACTGCTGCGCATGGTGCTGCCCGCCATCCGCAGCGACTACCGGGCCGTGGAGACCTACCGCTGCACTCCCGGTGCGGTGGTGCGCTGCCCGGTGACCGTCCTCACCGGCGACGCCGACCCCCGCACGTCGCTGGAGGAGGCCGGCGCCTGGAGCGAGCACACCGAGGCCGGATCGGACCTGCGGGTCTTCTCCGGCGGACACTTCTTCCTCTCGGAGCGTCCCGCCGAGGTGCTCGCCGTGCTCCAGGAGCACTTCGCCGCGACGGCCCGCCGGGCCTGACCCGTCTTCCCCCTCGACCCGTTCCGGGAGTTGTGCACGATGACCGAGCAACTCGCACCCACGACCGCGCAGTCGGCGCCGGCGCGCCGACGCCGTCCCCGGGTGGGCCACATCCAGTTCCTCAACTGCCTCCCGCTGTTCTGGGGGTTGGCCCGCACCGGCAGCCTCCTCGACATGGACCTGCGCACCGACACGCCGGACGGTCTCAACGACGCGCTCGCCGCCGGTGACCTCGACATGGGGCCGATCAGCCTGCTGGAGTACCTGCGGCACGCCGACGACCTGGTGGCCCTGCCGGACATCGCGGTCGGCAGCGACGGCGACGTCATGTCCTGTCTGATCATCAGCCAGGTGCCACTGGAGCAGCTGGACGGGCAGCCCGTCGCGCTGGGTTCCACCAGCCGTACCTCGGTGCGGCTGGCACAGCTGCTCCTCGCAGAACGCGTCGGCGTGCACCCCGAGTACCACGTCTGCCCGCCCGATCTGCGCACCATGATGGCCGAGGCGAAGGCCGCGGTGGTCATCGGTGACGCCGCCCTGCGCGCGGCCCTGTACGAGGCACCCCGGATGGGTCTGCAGGTGCACGACCTGGGCCGGATGTGGAAGGACTGGACGGGACTGCCCTTCGTCTTCGCGGTGTTCGCCGCGCGCCGTGACTTCCTGGCCCGCGAGCCGGAGCTGGCGCGCCGGGTCCACGCCGATCTGCTGGCCTCGCGCGACCTGTCGATGACGGAGGTGTCCAAGGTGTGCGAACAGGCCGCCCAGTGGGAGGAGTTCGATGCCGAGACGCTGGAGCGCTACTACACCACGGCCCTCGACTTCAGCCTCGGCGAGGCGCAGCTCGCCGGCATCGCCGAGTTCGCGCGCCGGGTGGGCGGCGGGTCCGAGGGCTTCCCGCCCGACGTCGCCGTCCGGCTGCTCGACCCCTCCTCCTGATCCGTACCCCGTCACCGAAAGGCCCGGCCACCATGTCCCGACCTCCGAAGTCCCCGCTCCAGCCCGTCCTCGACCGTGCCGCCGAGGGTGGGCGGATCACCCCCGAGGAGGCGCTCGACCTCTACCGCGACGCGCCCCTGCACGCGCTGGGCGCCGCCGCCGACGCCGTACGCCGCCGTAGGTACGCCGGGACCGAGCACATCGCGACGTACATCATCGAGCGGAACATCAACTACACGAACGTGTGCGTCACGGCGTGCAAGTTCTGCGCGTTCTAC
>NZ_LRTR01000806.1 GCF_001550375.1 Streptomyces europaeiscabiei
GCGCCGAGCGGACCGGACGGCGCGCCCGGCCCGGACGGCGTACCCGGACCGGCCGTTCCGGCCGAACCGGTCGTCACCGGGTCGGCCGGACCCGCCTGTCTGCCCGGACCTGTACGGCTGTTCTGTTGCGAAGGGATCCCCACGAGGCAGAAGACTGCCTCATCGACATGGCCGGTTCCCCGGTGATCCAGATCACAGTCGGCGGTGTGAGTGCGACGGCGGGTGGAAATCCGTACTCAAGAGGGACGGGGCGACGGCGGTGTCCGGATGCGAGGATGGGGCGCCATGACCGCAGGGTGGGGTTCGCGCACGACACGCGCCGCGATGTTCGCGGCCGTCTGTGTGCTGCTCGCCGCCCTGGGCCACGTGATGATGTCCGGCAGCCATGTCCCCTGGTGGACCCTGGTCGCCGGGGCCGCCGCCACCGGTGCCGTCGGCTGGTGCCTGGCCGGACGTGAGCGCGGGCTCCCGCTCATCACGTCCGTGGTGGTCGCCGCCCAGACGGCCCTGCACTGGGGCTTCGAGCTGGCGCAGTCGTCGACCCCGATGGCCGCCAACAACCCTGTGGGCGCGATGAGTTCGACGGGCCCCTCGGGCTCGGCGGACCTCATGGACATGGGTTCCGCCCACATGATTCACACGCTCCCCACGGGCGCGGCCGGTCACATGGGCCATGTGGACCACACCGGGTACCTCCTGGACGGCTCGTCCGCGTCCTCCTCGTCGCTCATGTCCTCGCTCGCGTCCATGTACGCGTCCTCGTCCGGCATGTTCGCCGCGCATCTGCTGGCCGCGCTGCTGTGCGGTCTGTGGCTGGCGTACGGCGAACGCGCCGCCTTCGGGCTGCTTCGGGCCGTGGCCGGGTGGCTGGCCGCACCACTGCGGCTGTCGCTCGCGCTGCCCGTCGCCGCGCA